>JBDNGI010000212.1:0-5789 GCA_041689345.1 Halanaerobiales bacterium | reverse complement strand
TTCATATTTATCTTTTAAATCATCAAAAACCGGTAATCCATATTCATCCCGATTTATCTTAACCCAGACAACCTTACTATCTGCTTCTTTAAACTCAGGTGATATAGTCTGGTTAACATCAGTAATATTCACAGCAAAGGAAACAAGTGTCGGTGGTACATCCAACTCCTTAAAGGTACCAGACATACTATCTTTTCCACCAATAGCTGCTATACCCAACTCTGATTGTACAAGGTAGGCCCCTAACAATGCACTAAAGGGTTTACCCCATTTAGTTCTATCATTACCAAGGCTTTCAAAATATTCCTGAAATGTTAAGCGAATATTTTTATAATCTCCACCAAGAGCAACTGAACGGGCAACAGATTCTACAACAGCATAAACTGCTCCATGGAAAGGGCTCCATAAAGCCAGATCAGGATTGTAACCATAGGTCATAATAGTACCTGTAGAGGTCTCCCCTTCTAGTAATGGGATTTTTGCTACCATTCCATTTACTGTTGTTAACTGATTTTTACCACCGAAAGGAAGCAAAACACTGCCAGCACCAATGGTACTATCAAACCTTTCAACTAAACCCTTTTGACTACAAATATTAAGGGCTTGTAAATTACCTAACCAGGCTTCTTTTAAAGATGGTAGTTTCTTCTTTATTTCTTGTGGAATTTTATCCAGATAAAAATCTTTTTCCTCTGGTGATAATACTGTTACTGAACTTTTTTGAGTAATACCATTTGTATCAAGGAATGCACGGCTAATATCTACAATATTATTGCCCTGCCAGTTTAAGCGCATACGTCCTGTATCTGTCACCACAGCAACTGCTGTAGCCTCAAGATTCTCCTTAAGGGATTCGTTTATAAACCTATCCACATCATCTTTATCCAGGACTACTGCCATCCTCTCCTGTGATTCTGAAATAGCCAATTCAGTTCCATCAAGGCCCTCATATTTTTTAGGAACAGCATCAAGATTAATATCTAGACTATCAGCTAATTCTCCAATAGCTACAGACACCCCACCTGCTCCAAAGTCATTACACCTCTTAATCATTTTGCTTACCTGGGGATTACGGAAAAGACGTTGTATCTTTCTCTCAGTAGGTGGATTACCTTTCTGCACCTCTGCTCCACAGCTAAATAGAGATTCTTCATCATGCTCTTTAGAAGAACCAGTAGCTCCACCACACCCGTCACGACCAGTTCTACCTCCAAGTAGAACAATAACATCACCTTCTTGAGGACGTTTACGAACTACATTTTCAGCAGGGGCAGCAGCTATGACAGCACCTATCTCCATTCTCTTAGCAAGGAAGTTCTCATTATAAAACTCTGTTACCTGGCCAGTGGCCAGTCCAAACTGATTTCCATAAGAACTATATCCCTGGGCAGCACCAGTAGTAATCTTTCTTTGAGGAAGTTTTCCTTCAATAGTTTCAGAAACAGGAGTCCGCGGATCACCACTGCCTGTTACACGCATAGCCTGATAAACAAAAGAACGACCAGAAAGAGGGTCACGTATGGCACCACCTAAACAGGTTGCAGCACCACCAAATGGCTCAATCTCTGTAGGATGATTATGTGTTTCATTCTTAAACATAAGCAGCCATTCTTCCTCTTTACCATCAACATCAACATTTATCTTTATGCTACAAGCATTAATTTCTTCAGATTCATCAAAGTCATCCAGAAGACCTTTTTTTCTCATTTCTTTCATGCCTATCACAGCAAGATCCATCAAACAAACAGGCTTTTCTCTATCACCATAAACTTCTTTTCTAGTTTTTAAATAACTAGAATATACCCTTTCTACAGCTGCACTATAAGGACCGTCTTCTATATTAACATCTTCAATCTCCGTCGAAAAGGTGGTATGGCGGCAGTGGTCTGACCAGTAAGTATCAAGAACTTTTATTTCAGTTAAAGTAGGATCTCTATCTTCATCTTTAAAGTAATCCTGTACAAAATTTAAATCATCAAGAGACATAGCAAGTCCTAATTCTTGATGTAAATAATTCAATTCATCAGTAGTAAATTTAATAAAATTATCTATATTTTTTACTTTCTCTGGATAATCTATCTCCATTTTCAGTGTTTCAGGTTTATCAAGAGAAGCCTCTCTAGCTTCCAGTGGATTTATACAATAGTCTTCGATTTTACTATAATCTTCTTCTGAAAGTTCACCAGCAATTAATATTAACTTAGCACAACGTACTTCTCTCTTTTCACTCTGTGTCAGAAGTTGAATACATTGAGCAGCAGAATCTGCCCGCTGGTCATATTGACCAGGTAAATACTCTATAGGTATAACAAAATATTTCTCGGGGATTTTAAATTCCTCATCATAAACAATATCAACAGGGGGTTCTGAAAAAATAATATTCCTTGATCTTTCATATTCATCTGCAGATATCCCCTCAATATCATAACGGTGTATAATCCTGACTTCTTTTAGACCCTTAATTCCCAAAAATTCTTTTAGTTCTTTAAATAAAAATTCTACTTCTGTAGCAAACTCCTCTTTTTTTTCTACAAAAATTCTCTTTACTACCTTATTCATAAAATCCACCTTCCATCTGTTAATTTTATTTATTGAACTGTCCCTATTTAAAACTTATATTACTTATATAACAGAATATTTAAAAACAATTTTTATTGTCCTTTCTACATATAATAACTAAATCCTGCATCTTTTTCAAGTGAATATATAAAGAAGCTTGATTCAGATGGTTTTTTTACTCTAGCTGAATCTTAACATAATCATTTCAAACAGTACTTACACCTCTCATAAAAGTAAGATTCATAAAGTTATTTAAAATTACAGATTAAATAACTTTATGAATAATAATAATGAAATCAGAAATTAATAATATATAGGATGATGATTAAGTGAAACTTACAGTCTTAGTAGCTAGAGGAGCATATCCAAGTAAAGAAAATCATTTGCAGAGTAACAACCTTAAGATCAATTATACAGAGGGGTAAAATAATGAATGATGAACTAAATGATTATGCAGATTATCGGAAAATAATGGTAGAAGAACAACTTAAAACCAGAAGAATCAATAATAAAAATGTTTTGAAAGCTATGTTAGAAGTACCGAGACATAAATTTGTTCCCACTAAATACCTCGACTATGCCTATCAAGATAGCGCTTTACCTATCGAGGAGGGACAAACTATTAGTCAACCATATATAGTAGCAAAAATGATACAAGCCTTAAAACCTGAAGAAGATGATAAAATACTAGAAATTGGTACCGGTTCAGGTTATGCAACAGCAGTACTTTCTCGAATATCTAGACAGGTATATACTATTGAAAGACATGAAGTCCTGGCAGCACAGGCTCAAGCTAGATATAAGGAGCTTGACTATGAAAATATTGAAATTAAGATAGATGACGGAACAAAGGGATGGCAAGATAAAGCCCCCTTTGATAAGATACTTGTTTCTGCAGGCGCCCCTGCTATACCAGAACCACTGCCTAGTCAACTTAAACTAGGTGGGCTTTTAGTTATTCCAGTAGGGAAAGAAAAACAACTACAAAAGTTAATCCGTTTAACTAAGAGTTCAAAAAATAATTACAAAATTGAAGAATTAGAGTCTGTTCGTTTTGTCCAACTTATTGGAGAAAAGGGGTGGACTCACTGAACTTCTACGTAATAAATTTGTATATGAAAAAACTCTGATTCTAATTAACCACCATTGGTAAAAACACTTCTATAATTTGTGGGGAAAATTGACTACCACTGCCATTAATAAGCTCAGCAATAACTTTATCCTTAGATAAAGCAGATCTATATGATCTATCAGTTGTCATTGCATCCCAAGCATCAACAACAGATAATATTTGAGAAACCAAAAGAATTTGATTACCAGATAACTTGTTTGGATACCCAGTACCATCCCATCTTTCGTGATGGTATAATATAAAATTAGCTATCTCAGATAAATCATCAATTTGTTTTAAATTATAATAACCCCATTGTGGATGTTTTTGGATTATTGATAATTCTTCTCCTGTTAATTTACTTTTTTTATTTAGTAGATCAGGTAAAATAAATCCTTTACCTATATCATGAACAAGATCCGCAAGATAAGTCTTTTCAACTAAATAATTATTCAAATTCATTTCTCTAGCAATTTTTTTAGCTGTTAAGGCAACATTTTGTGAATGTTTTTTTGTATATTTATCATGTGTGGCAAGCATTTCAAAATTGGCAAAAATAATATTCTTTGAGTAAGCTAACAGAGCCCTTTTTTTATTTATAATTAAATTCATATAGTTCACCCCATATAAAATAGATAATATAGGTTTCAGATCATTTTGAAAGAAACCAACATTTACCTAACAAATCTCTTTGGTTAAATTTAACATATAATATCAACTATTACAGTGATACAGATCACATCAATAAATTATAGAGTCAGCTTCGATGATTTCTGTTTATACATAAAAAAAACCCCCACCTTTAGTGGGAGTTGAATATGTTTTTCTTTTTTTATTGTATCTTATTTAATTTACTATATCTATGGTATATTTCTATAATAATCCTATATATTGAGATAAATCATTTGCATAATTATCCTTTAAGTCATCTAGATTTTTGTGTATTCTAACAGCTTCTGCATTACCTTTAATTACCTTTTTATATATTTTTTTCAACATAGTTAATCTCCCCTTATTTTAATTATTTTCTTATAGGTTTTCTAATTCTCTGTGTCTTTTTTACAATCCAATATACTGAGAATACTCTCACTACATCGTTTATTCGCAAGTTATTAAATCTTATAAACTCTTCCTAATTAAACATCACTTTTTACTCAAATCTTCATTTAATTTTATTGACGACTTACCATCCCCTTATTTTAATTATTGTCTTATGGATTCCTTGTAAGAAATCTTTATTATAATCAAATTATACACTATCCAAATTATAATTCTGTAATCTAGACTACATAATCAATAATGCCTTAGCAGTAACATATACTTCAATTTTACAAAATTTATCTATAAATCAGCTTTCATAATAATCCATTTGCCTTGCAGATCCTTAGCTTCATCTACACACTTAAAACCAAATTTCTCATATATTTTCTTAGCTGGAATATTGTTAGGTCTTACCTCTAATTTGACTTTGCAAATTCCTTCTTTTTTCAAATATCCAAGTCCAACTAATTCTCTACCTATTCCCCTACCCTGATATTCATGTCTTAAACCATATCTTCCTGAAATCCATTTAAGAATAGCTTTAAATACAAAACCAGATTTAATTGGACCTCTTCTTCATTTTCAGATAAACCTCTAAGAATAAGCATCTCATCAACTGTAATAATGTTATAAGCCACGATATTCACCAGTGAATCATATATTTTAGGACTAGCTTTTCACCAGTGAAATAATTTAACATAAATTTCCTTATGTACTTAAAAAATATATCAGAGACTTCCAAAATGGTTGCCCCTGATTTATATAATGGAATCAAACCTATATCTAGAAAAGGGGCGATTTTATTATGTCAAAAAATTATAGATTTATTGAAGAAAGAAATAAAGTTGTTTTACCTGGATTCATGGCTTCTGCAAATGCATTTTTAGAAAAAATTAATTTTGTAAAAATCCTAAATGAAGCTTTAGATTGGGATCCAAAGCAATGGCATGTATCTCCTGGTGTACTATTAAAAGCAGTTGTCTTAAATACTTTTACCAGATCACGTGCTCCTTTATACCAGATAGGAAGAGCTTATGCAGATATTGATACAGAACGTCTTTTTGGTAAAGGAGTAACT
>JBDNGI010000211.1:0-2535 GCA_041689345.1 Halanaerobiales bacterium | reverse complement strand
CCATGTTCTTTTAAAGCCTGGATATGTTCACTAGTTCCATAACCTTTATTTCGATTAAATCCATAATGAGGATATTGATTATGATAATCATCAATTATGCTATCTCTGGTTACTTTAGCAATAATTGAAGCTGCTGCAATGGAATTTATAAAACAATCCCCATTAACTATACTATCTTGTTTATGCTTTAAATTAGGGATCTTCATGTTTCCATCGACAAGAATATAGTCCGGTATTTTTGACAAGTCTTTTATAGCAAATTTCATTGCTTTAAAAGTTGCTTGTAGAATATTAATTTCATCAATTATATTGTTATTAACAATTCCTATCCCTACTGTGATTGCATTCTGCATAATCAAAGCATATAGTTCTTCCCTCTTTTTTTCACTTAGTTTCTTGGAATCATCAAGACCATATATAGGTTTATTAAGATCTAAGATTACTGCAGATGCTACGACAGGACCTGCAAGAGGACCCCTGCCTGCTTCATCAATACCAGCCACTAATTGATAGCCTCTATCCTGTAAATCAACAGCATTTTGGCTCATTTTTTCCCATCTTTTTATACGGGCATTTTCAGCATTTAATAATCTTTTACATTTATCCGCCAATTTTTGAACACCAACACGGCTATCCCTACTCAATGAAATTAATAGTTTATCTGTAATATCATTAATCTCTAATTTACTAAGATGTTCCTTTACATCCTTTATAGTATACTCTGACCAGTCCATTATGAATCCTTCCCTGGTAGTTCTAGAGAAATACTACCTAATTTACCATTACGAAAACTTGAAATTAACTTACTGGCTGTTTTAGAACGGTCAACTTTACCACCACTCATTAAACAACCAGTCTTTTTCCCGATTTCTGGTAATATATCATAAGCTAGACTAGTAGTAATCTCACCTTCTGGAATATCTATCTTATATTTCTCTTCTAATATGTCCCTATCAATCATGGCCAAATATTGAATCAATTTATAGGCAACCATTTCTTCATCAAATACCTGTTCCCTAATGGCTCCTGTCACAGCAAGTTTATAACCAACTTCTTCATCGTCAAATTTAGGCCATAGGATACCGGGAGTATCCAATAATTGAATCTCCTGACCAACAGAAATCCATTGTCTCCCTCTTGTTACACCTGGTCTATTACCAGTCTTAGCTCTATTAGAGCCAGCCAATACATTTATCAGGGCTGATTTACCAACATTAGGAATACCAATAATCATTATTCTAATATCTCTTTTATTTCTACCCTTTTCTAGAACCTTTTTATTAATATCCTTGCCAAGTTTAGCTATAATGTTAAGGAGACTCTTAATACCTTTTCCTGTAAGGGAGTTTATCTCTACAACCTGGTATTTTTCAATAAAATATTTAACCCATTTTTTACTTATTTCTTTGTCAGCCAAATCAACTTTATTTAAAGCAATTAATCTTTCCTTTTTACTAAGTAATTGATCAAGATCCGGATTCCTACTACTTAATGGAATTCTTGCATCTAAGACCTCCACAACAAGGTCAACTAAGTTAAGATCTTTCTTTAGAATTCTCTTAGCTTTTGCCATATGTCCTGGATACCATTGAATCATAAATTTACAGCTCCTTATATTTAAAAAAAGGAGCAGGAAAAATACTACTCCTACCCTACTCCTTTAAGATACTAGTTTTTTCTTGCTTCCCTTTTTTCTTTAATTCTAGCAGCTTTACCTCTTCTTTCACGTAAGTAATAAAGCTTCGCTTTATTAACATCACCACGACGTAAAACCTTAATTTCAGCGATTTTTGGTGAATGAACTGCTAAAGTTCTTTCCACCCCAACACCGTGTGAAATTTTTCTAATAGTAAAGGATTCATTAACTCCACCACCCTGGCGCTTAATTACAACACCTTCAAATGGCTGTAAACGTTCCTTGCCACCTTCAACAACCTTTACCATCAAACGTAATGTATCCCCAGGGCTAAATACAGGAATATCATCTCTAAGTTGGCTATTTTCAATATCATTTATAATATTACTCATAATAGATAACCTCCTTCCATAAACGAAATATATTTATAGTTATATATTTTAAAATCTTATATTAAATATTATGGGATTAATTATATCATAGAGAGTTTTTAAAGACAATTACTTCTGCCACCATTCTTCAGATAGCAACCTATCCAATATAATCGAAGCTGCACTACGAACTGAAAGATGATTAAAATCTCCTCTACCCCAGATTGGTTCCAGGATATAATCACAGCGATTCATTGTTTCTGGAGTCATGCCCCAACCAGTACCAAATATAATATAAATAGGTCTATCACTATTATACATCTTTTCTCTCATATTTATATATGAAATAGTATTTGGATAAGGTCTGGCATCTGTTGCAATCACAAGAGGGGTTTTGCCAGTCATTTCCTTTATTCGCTGGATAGATTGATCAAGACTATCACTGATCTCTAATACAGAAAAAGCCTCATTACGATTAGGATTATATTCTGCACCATACTCACTGGTCCAGTATTTTTGCATTCTTCT
>JBDNGI010000210.1:0-4674 GCA_041689345.1 Halanaerobiales bacterium | reverse complement strand
TTGTCGGTTCCATTATCGCCCCAAATGCTAAAATCGTCGTGAATGGTGGGGGGAGATTCAAAGGTTCTATAATCTGTCATTCTATAAATCTTGAAAGTGGTTCTTTAGCTAATTATGATGGTGGTGTAGATAGTGATTCTGGTTTGATTATCGATGGTGCATATATATATAAAGTAATCTGGAAGGAGAATGAGGGATTATAATGTTATTTAATAATAAATTTACTACAATAGATATTGGAACTAATGCTATAAAATTAGCTAGATTCAAAAAATCTAGAAATTCCCTTACTCTGCTTAATACAGCTTATCAGAAACTCCCTTATGATACAATTCGTGATGGTATGATTGTTGATATACCTATTGTTGCTAAATATCTTAAAAATCTATTAAGTGGTTTGGATTTTAAACCACGTAAAATAGTAACAACTATTCCAAGTAATCATATAATTACTAGAAATGTTGAGTTTCCAATTATGTCAGATGATGAGCTGGAACAAGCCATGAAATGGGAGGCAGAAGAATATTTACCCTTTTCAATTGAAGAAGCAAGGTTAGATTATTTGTTAATTGACCAGGATGAAGAGACTTTAAAAATACTCTTGGTAGCTGTTAAGGAAGATATTCTAGAAAAGATTGAGGCTACTTTTAAGCGAATAGGACTTAAACCTAAAGTCCTAAATATTCAACCTATGGCTTTGCTGTCACTTCTTAAATTTCAAGATGCTATCGGAGATGATGAGACAGTAGCTATAATTGATTTAGGTGCATCTTCTACTCAAGTAGTCGTCGGTGATAAAAAAAATATATATTTATCCAGGAGTATTGATATTGGAGGACAGAGTTTTACCAGTCTATTAATGGAAAATATGCAGCTAGATTTCATAAAGGCAGAGGAACATAAATTTGAAAATGGTCTTGAAGATAATGATGATATGTATTCTGAAGGAGATACTTTTTCTGAGATGGATATATCATTATCTGAGGTAGCTGTTTCCGTAGGTGAAGATGGCTTATTGGGTAGTCTAGTAGAAGAATTGACTGAAGAGATATCTCGTTCTTTAGAATACTATTCTATGAAATATAGGGGTAAGGTGGTTGATAAGATATATATAACTGGAGGTGGCTCCAGGCTTCAAGGAATAAAAGAACTTATTAGTGGTCATCTCGATAGGGAATTGCTGCTACTTAATCCCCTTTATAATCTTAATATTGAAAATGCTAGAAACGATTTGCTTGAAGAACTGGCAGTAGTTATTGGTCTTGGCGTAAGTGAGGTGTTGACTGATGAAGGTTAATCTATTAAAGGATGAAAGTAGTACTTTTTCGGTACAGTGGAATGAGGTTATTGATGTTTTAATTGTAATTATTTTTATTGTTGGTCTTGCTTCACATTATTACTTATTATATTCAGATAGAGCCTTATTACAAAGTAATTTGCAAAGCCTAAATAATCAAATATCCAACTACAAGGTCAAAGTTGCTGAATACAATCGCTTCAAGGATGATGTTGAAAAACTAGAAAGTATTAAAGATAATATTAATCGATTACAATATCATTGGAATCTGGCTGTAGAAGAACAGGGTTATGTTGTTCCTGATAAATTGATGTTTAAAAGTGTAGATATAGTAGATAACAAACTTAATCTAAATGGACGAGCTTTAAACAATGAAAAGGTCCTAAAACTAATCAATAATATGAAATTATCACCTTTCTACCAGGACGTAACACTGATTAATGTTTCCCAAAATGATGATGTTCAATTTAGAGTAGAGGCTGTTATTTCTGGAGAGGATGATCTATAGTGTTAGATAATCTTAGCCCAAGAGAAAGAATAATACTTGTAATATTATTTATTACTATTATAGTGGCTTTATATTATTATTTTTTATACCAACCGATAGTAACTGAGATAAGTGAAACAAGGAAAAAGGTAGAGAGTAGTGAATTACAAATACAGGAGTATATAATTAAAATTAGTAAAAAAGCAGATTTAGAAAAAAAATATTCTCAGTTAAATAATTTTATAGAGGGATATAAGGAAAAAAGTATTAAATCTGTTAATGAAATGTTGCAAATCCTGGAAGAACAGGCAAGTAGTTCAGGAATTATGATTACCTCTTTTATACCAGTTAGTAAAGATGGTCATACTGAGGTAAGGATGGCAGCAGAGGGAAGTTATCAAGAATTGGTGATATTCCTTAATGGTATTAAAGTACTAAATGGTCCAATTGAGTATCAGATACTCAGGATTACAAATAATCAGCGGGCTGATGGAACATTAACAATTAATGCAACATTTGTATATGATAGTGACATAATTTCTGGCGGTGAGAAGTCTTGAAGAAATTATATATTTTTATAGTTGTTATGTTGATGATGCTCACTGCTGTAAATCAACCTATTTATAGTGATACTGCTGATAATACAGAAGATAAAGTAGAAGAAGAAATAAATATAGATAAATATCCCTATCGAAAACAATTCAGAGATCCCTTTAAGGAATATCGAATTGTTGAAGAAAGCAATATAGATATTAATATCAATAATGATGAAGATTTAACAATTACTAAACTCAAAAAAATGCTCCCTTTCCAACTAGTGGGGATTGTAGCTAATCAAAAGACCAGCATAGCAGTGATTAATTATAAGAATGAGGAACGTCTTATCAGAGGTGAAACAGATATAGAAGATTTTACTATTGTTAGTATACTTGAAGAGGGAATAGTTATACAATATAATGGGATTCAATTCATCATAGAAATGGGAAGTGGTATAAGTGAAACCCTATAAAAGGCAGATAGTTATTATAATATTAATGATTACATTGTTTACCCAGGGTCTGGTAATGGCTTCAGCCCCTAGAATAAATATGAATTTTAAGGGTGTAGATATAAGAGATGTTTTAAGAACTATTGCTGAATTATCTGATATAAATCTGGTTACAGATGGCTCTGTGACTGGTAATATTACTATTCATCTAAAAGATATAACTTTTTTTGATGCCCTTAAATTAATAACACAGACAGGGGACTTCGCCTATAAATGGTATGAAAATACTGTTGTAGTAGCAACTACTGAGAGGATGGACCAACTCTATTCAAATATTACTGTGAAAACAATTTTTATAGAATATGCAGACTTAACAAAGGTAAAGGATATTGCTAATCAAGTATATCCTGATCTGGGTATAACTATTGATAATAGGAATCATAATTTAATTCTTAAAGGTGAAGATGAGGATATTCAAAGAACTGAAGAACTTATAGCCAAGCTGGATACGAAACAGACAGATATCACAGAAGTAATTCCTATACCTGTTGAGAGAGCAGATTTTTTAATTAATTATATGAGAAAAATATACCCTGAATTACTTACTGAACTTGATAGTGCTGGGAATATTATACTATATGGTTCCTCAAACCTTATTAAAGAAGCAACACTGTTAATAGATAAATTAGTAGGTCAATATGATAATCAGGAAAATGAAATTGTTCATAATAATATTATGGGTTCTATCAAGGTAGAGTATGTTGAGATAGAATATATTAAAGGAATAATAAATCAGATGTATCCTGATATTAAAATTATATCAGATCCTAAAAATAGTCAGTTGATATTTAATGGTTCTGAAGAAGATTTTATGCAGATAAATCATTTAGTTTCAAGGATAGACATTAAAGTTGAAGAGGAAGAGTCTCAAGGAAGGTATATTGCCAAGATATTCGATGTTCAGCATGCAGATATAATTGATATTAAAAAGGCTATTGAAGATGTATCGCCTTCCATTAGTGTAAAGCCCATCACAGGTACTAATCAACTATTATTACAGGGCCTAGAAAAAGATATCAATCTTGCTTTATCTATAGCCAGTTCTATCGATAAACAGCGTCAAAGGATTACAAAGATAGCTAATATAGATTACTCTGCACTTCAGGATATTGAGGCGATAATTACCAAGCTATATCCAGAAGTAGGTTATAATACAAATGTAGAAGATAAAAAGATGGTTATTTTTGGAGAAAAAGATAAAGTTGGCAATGTATTAGCACTTATTGATAAGATTGATATACCACGCAAACAAGTTATTATAGAGGTGAGAATAGAAGAAGTCTCATCAAGGGATATGGATAATTTAGGTGTTAATCCCGATAAACTATCTAAGGTGGGAATTGAGATAATCGATGAAAATGCAGATGGTCTGATAGATGGTCTAGGGCTATCAATTCCTCAATTTATTAATGCAATGAAAACTAAAGGGATCAGTAATACACTAGCAAATCCTAGACTAATGACTATTAGTGGTGAAGAGGCTAGTTTGCTTATTGGTGACAAGATACCTTTCACTCTTAAAGAATTTCAGGATGATAAAATTGTAACATCTATTGAATATATAGATGTTGGTATTAAATTGCTCTTTACTCCATGGGTAACAGCTGATAATAAGGTTAGTCTTAAAGTACATCCACAGGTTAGTACTATAGGTGAGTCTATTGGAACGGCTTTGCCGCCAATTAATACCAGGGAAGCCGAAACTAATATTATCTTAAATGATGGGGAGACATTTGCTGTAGGAGGACTTATCCAGGATGATGAGATTGAATCAATATCTAAAATCCCCTTCTTATCTGACATCCCAATATTAGGCCAGTTGTTTAAACATAGAAAAGTGGA
>JBDNGI010000209.1:0-10158 GCA_041689345.1 Halanaerobiales bacterium | reverse complement strand
TTATCATAGGTATCTAACTGCTGAATTTTTTTATTAAACTCTTCCAATTTATCTAATATCTTCAAGATTTCATCATGTTCTGCAATCAAAGTATGCAGCGGATGTCCCACAGGAACCTCTGTTTTAAGAGCCTCCAATTCTTCTGCCATAGCTTCAATATGAGCAGCACACAAATGACGCAACTCTGTTTCTGGTAAACCTTCATCAATAAGTTCTTGTTCAGCATCTGATAGTTCTTTCGGATTTATATTTTCTAGTAGTTCTTTTGCTTCTTTTTTCACCTTTTCTGTGGCTTCTCCTGAATTTAACCTTTTTAAAATATCTTTTAATTCTTCTTTTCTAGATTTTACTGTCATATTATTAACCCTCCTATAACCAAGTGATTTACTATGATTTAATTATGACACAAACATGATCTTTCCACTATGATTTAAATCACATTTTAATAATCTTTTGAAATTATTTTGCTATTATCTAATTATATTATGTATAAGAATAATAAATAAAAAAAAAATAACTAGATTACAATTAAAAAAATCTAAGTTAAGATGATGAAATAAAATAACCCATTAGTTTATTTCATTACTAATGGGTTATCCTATTTATCTTACATTATCCCTGATCTTATCCAGAAAAAGATGATTTATATTAACGGTTTTAGTAATCCTGTGTATTTATTAGATTTATATTTTTACAAGATTACCTGATTGGACATGCCCCAGTATCACAGGAAGAATCATCAATTTCTCGCTCCATATATTGAGATTCATACTTAGAGACAAGAGCTGGGTTAAACCTTTTCATCTTACTTAAACGTTTATTAAATTCATTTTCATCTATTTCCTCATATGGCATTAAATCATAAAAACTATCATTGTAGGAAATAAAAGATATACCAACAACACAATCCCAATTCTCCCACAACCAGTCCTCAACTTCCTCCCATTCACTTTCTCGAACATGAACTGTTATCGATGCATTATGGTCTACATAGTTTTCCATAAAGACCTTATACATTTCCAATTGTTCAAGTGCTGAAACATCACCCTTTGTTTTTCCTTCAGGTGCTTTTACAGGAAACTCTATAACCAGTGTTTCAGGGTTGTCCGGGTCCTGTCCAACTTCTGGTGACATTGGATAAACTAAGTCTTCACAAACCCTAGCTAGGGGATCTGATGCTGAAATCCTTACTCGTCTAATAAAATATGGGCTATGTGAATAATGTAAGCCACTTGATACTGTTGGCATTTGAGACTGTGTGCCTTCTGGTTTTACTGTTGTAATTAGTTTTGGTTCTAAGTCACCAACATCTGCAGCAATTTCATGGGCTGCTTTCCTGGCACTATTTCTTAATTGAGATAAAAGTTTAGCCTCTTCTTCAGCAGTTAAACCTACAGCATTCTTCATATCCTGCCAACCTGTTAATGATGTACCAATTAATCTATCACGTTTATTAATCTGATCCCATTCAGGTAATTCAAATTCAATTAAAGCCATCCTATATCCTGATCTTGCAGATAAAGACTGGGCTTCAAGCAAAGCCTCTCTATCCAACTGATTATCTTCATCAACAAAACCCATAACATTTACTGAAGTTAGATTACAGACACCCCTGGAATCAAGAAGTATCTCAGCACAGGGATTCACTCCATTGAAATCTTCTCTGCGGCGTCCCGCCTCAACGACATTAATAAAACCTGGTTCACCACTAAATCTTAGTTGCTTTATATGCCATTTAAGTTGTTCCCTATCAGGCTTACTTTCATAGAAAATACTGTTGTTACTCATCTGACGGTGTGAAATTTCCGGGTTTATAATCCATTTTTCATCTCTTTGCACATAGAGTGAATTTTTTGCCTGAGCAATCTCCTGAACGTCTACACTAAAAAGACATATCTGAGATGATCTTCTAACTCCACCAGATACTACGTTTTCTGCAATTATATTTGCTATATCCATAGCATCAATAGGTTTAAGTTTAACTCTTTTTATATTATCTAGTTCTCTTTCTGGTTTTTCATTTAATAGTTTATCAATCTTAGTAAACATTCTCTTGAGGCTTTGATGACCAGATGCTGTTCCCCCAAAAGTATTAAGCTTTTCACCTTTAGGACGAACAGAGTCATAATTAAAGATAATACGTTTTATTGGACGATAAGAATGTTCTACTAAAAATTTAAAGTAATATTCTAATGATTGAACCCAGCCCTCTTTACTATCACCTATATTTAATGTAACTACATCATTTTCAAAGTCAAAGTCTGTATATTCTCTTCTTGCTTTCCTTTGTACGGGTTCATAATATTTATGAATTATTTCTACATTTTTCCTTACTTTTGGTAATTTTTCTACATCCCTTGGCAGTACACGAAAGCCAACACCACTTCCAATCATTAGCAAATAAAAAATATCCTGATATGCCTTGAAACTGTCTATAACAGTAAAACTACAATTATAATTGGACATACCATATTTTCTACTGGATTCAGTTGATGCTGTCCATAAAGTTCTACCAGCCACAAAATTCTTAAGATTATATACATTATCATAGAGTTTTTCAGCTTCTTTTTGTGTAGTTGGAGCAAGAGAACAATTATATTCGACTGCCCTTCTAACGGTTTCCCACCAATATTCCCTTCTCTGCTCTTCATCCAACCATCGTGAATATGTTCTATAATATATAAACTCACCAAGCTCTGTTGGAAAAGGATTAGACTTATGTTTATATTTACTAAGGAAATCATTGGTCAACAAAGATTTTGTTTTAATTTCATTCCTTCTTTGAGTCCTTGTTTTGTTCCGTTTACTCCTGTATAGTATGTATGACTTCGCAGCTAACATATATCCAGCACTCATCAAACTTTCCTCTACAATATCTTGTATCTCTTCTACACTAGGTATCTTTTCATCTTTATAAAAATCACCTTTAAGCCTCTCCTCAACTACAGCAGCAGCTTTCCCAGCCTCCTCCTTGCTAGCATTCTGCCCTGATTCTAGCATTGCTTTATATATTGCATCAGTTATTTTTTTTCTACTATAGTCTACTATATTATTATCTCTCTTAACAACCTTCATTTTTTTCTTAATGTCTGTCATAATAAACCCCCTTATTCATTATCAATGAATCTATTTACATTGTATCAATTTAATTAGAAATATTCCAGTATATTTAGACAAATATATAATAACTTGTCGAACAGAATATCTTTAAAGCAAGTAGATTTCCTGGTCAAGTAGGAGTCTTAGTATCAATTTAAATAAAATAAAACACAGCCGATGAGAATAGCTTCACCCGCTGTTTTTCTTATAAAATATATTTGAAATAATTTTCCATAAAATAAACGGCTACCCCTTAATTATAAATGAATAAGTAGCCCAAATTTTAAAGACAATTTTTATTCACTTACTTTAATAAATTCATATCCTGCTTCTTCAACAGCAGCCTTTAATTTTTGATTATCTACATCTTTTGATAAACTTACAACAGCCTTTTTATCTGCTGCACTTGCATCAGCTGATTCTACACCAGGTATTGCTTCAAGTTCTTTCTTCACACGGCCTTCACAATGACCACAGGACATACCATGAACCTCAATTGTTTTCTTCATATTATTTACCTCCAATTTTTTTTAATGTAGGAATACCTTATATATTATTCCCTAAAAACAATAATATACAATACCTTTACCCCCTAAGGGTACACTAATAACATATCACAGCTATTTTGATTTGTCAAATAATAGAACTAACTTTTATCATTT
The DNA here is from genome assembly GCA_041689345.1 of Halanaerobiales bacterium. Taxonomy (GTDB): domain Bacteria; phylum Bacillota; class Halanaerobiia; order Halanaerobiales; family DTU029; genus JBDNGI01. The sequence continues at coordinate 6,397 of JBDNGI010000209.1, read as the reverse complement.
CTTTTACCAGTGTAATATTCTTAGCTAAAATTAACACAAAAACCTAATTAATGAATAGAATATAAAAAAGAATGAAAGGATGATAGAAGATGCTTGTATTTTTAGAACAATTTGACCTTATTTGGATAGGGCTAATAGCAAGCTTAGCAGCTGGGCTAGCAACAGGTGTCGGAGCAATACCTATATTATTCACTCAAAACATCAGCAAAAAGCTCTTAAATGTTCTTCTGGGTTTTGCTGCAGGCATTATGTTAGCAGCAACCTCTTTTAGCCTGATAGTACCTGCTATACAATATGGAGGCGGCGGAGTATATGGAGCAAGTATAGCCTTTATCGGCATCCTAATCGGGGGACTATTCCTAGATTTTATTGACAATTTTTTTCCTGATACCAATCTACTATCTAATTCCACTGAAAAAAATTCAAATTTACACAGAGTATGGTTATTTGCCTTAGCAATTACACTACATAATTTTCCTGAAGGTCTTGCTGTTGGAGTTGGATTTGGAAATGGAGATATTGGAAATGGGTTAAGTATTGCCACAGCAATTGGCCTCCAAAACATTCCAGAAGGTTTAGCAGTTGCCCTGCCTTTTGTAAAAGAAGGTGTTAACAAGTGGAAGGCTTTCTTGATAGCAGTTGGTACTGGTCTTGTTGAGCCTATAGGAGGAATACTCGGGATAGGACTTGTTAATATTTTCAACCCTATTCTACCCTTCTGCCTAGCCTTTGCAGCAGGAGCTATGTTATTTGTAATAAGTAATGAAATAATTCCTGAAAGCCAAAAAGATAAACTTAGCGATAAGTTATCAACACATGCCTTGCTTATAGGTTTTGTAATTATGATGTTCCTGGATAATGTACTCGGATAGACTACTTTTTAACTAAATCAACACTATTCTCCTTGAACTTAGAATAGAGCCTGTTAACAGGCTCTATTTATTTAACTTCTCTTATTGAATTTTAACTTTATCCATTAATTATTATTTTTTTCAATACTATATAATAGGCCAGCACCTAATAAACTAATAAATAACAACCCGTATATAGCCAATCTATATGTACCAGTTTGATCATAAATCCAACCACCTAATCCAGGTCCTAATATAGCAGATATTCCATAGGCCAAAAACACATAGGGATATAATTGACCGGCCAAATCTCCAAAGTGATCTACAATCCTTAAAAAATATAAAACAAAACATCCCCCAAAAGCAATACCAGTCATTATAGCTCCAAAATTAAATATAAATGGCGAGCCTGATAACATCAATACAGCAGAAAAGCCTAATACTATTAAAGATATCGGAATTGTTTTTTTACCAACTTTATCAAATATAGTACCCCATAAAACCCGACCAAGTGCATTACCAACAGCAAATAAACTAATAGCTAATACAGCATAATATTCAGCAAGCTGATTTGCTAATCCAATTTGCTTTATATTACTAACCACCATTAGTCCACCAAAAGTACCACTAAACATTCCTATTATCATAGCTATTATCACTTTATTTTTTAGGAAATGGGTTGCTTTTTGATCATTAACTTCTTTAGGGTTATAATTAGGTGGGTTGCTTAATATTAAAGTTGCCCCAATTGCCGGTATCCCTGTAATAATAGCGATATACCTAAATATCAATAAAGTTTCTAAACCATTATTCTGAAAAAATGATACAATTTGTGTTAAGCCAAAGGCTCACCCACCAAAACCGGCAACGGCTAATCCTGTGATTAACCCCTTCTTTTTTGGAAACCACTTTATACAGGTAGTCAAGGGACAAACATAACCAAATCCTATTCCTGCACCTGTAACTACCCCGATACCACTTAAGATTATATAATAATTTCCATTGGAATATGAAGCAAGTAAATAACCTAGTGTATATAAAGTAGCACCTATAAAAGCAGTAAAACGGGGACCTTTCTTAGCTAATACTTTACCTGCAAAAATCATAGTAATTGTAAAAACAAGTATGCTAATACCAAAGACAAGACTACTTTGACTAACACTAATATTGTAGTATTTATTTAATGATGGTACAAAAACACTCCAGGCATATATCCCTCCTAATATTATTTGCAATATTATTGAAGCTATCAGAATAAACCAACGTTTCATTATTTATCACTCCCTATGAAAAAAACAATATAATATAAATCCTCTTTATTACAAATACTTTATTATTACTAATATCCCTTGTACAGATTCCTTACCGAAATATTTGTATGATTTTATCAATTAATCCATTTATATTATACTCCTCTGCAACAGCAATAACATTAAAGCCATATTCCCTGGCTGATTCTGCTGTGACAGGTCCAATGCAGGCAACAGGAATTTGCTTCTGTATTGAGTTAATATTTCTATCAAAGATTGTAATGAAGTTTTTGACTGTAGATGGACTAGTAAATGTAAGCAAATCTATACTGCGACCACTAAAGATCTGTTGAAAATTTATACCTTTTACCTCTGGTAACGATGGTCCATATATTGTGGCTCTAACTACTTTGTGGCCAGTCTCTTCTAAGATAATATCTGATTTTTTATTCGCTTCTTTAGAACAAGGGATAAATATTTTTAATGATTTCTTAACCTCTTCATTAAATGCCGCCATTAGACATTCTATAGTATTAATTTTGGGTACAAGATCAGCATAAATACCTCTTTCATTTAAAGCTTTCTCTGTAGCAGGACCTACAATAGCAAATTTTATATTAACAAGTAAGCGTATATCTATCTGTAATATTCTTAACAACTCAAAAAAGTGTTTTACTGCATTAACACTAGTTAAGAAAATCCAGTCATACTCTTTCAGACTTAAGAACTTCCCTTTATTGATCTCATTTAATATCGGACCCTCAATTTTTATTGTTGGAAGATAAAAAGGTTCCCCTCCAAGTTCAGCTATTTTATTACCCAGCTCAAATTGTTGTTCCTTTGCTCGAGTTACCATTATCCTTCTTCCCGCTAAGACACCTTTATTAAACCAATTAAGTTTATTTGAGAGTTTTACAACTTCCCCAATAACAATTAATACAGGTGATTCTATTTCTTGCTTTTTTACTTCATTATATATCGTTTTTAAACTCCCAATATTAACTTTCTGACTAGCAGTTGTCCCATAATGAATTACTGCCGTTGGTTTTGATGATGAAATCCCATATTCCATTAATTTTGAAGTAATATTATTAAGGTTTCCTAGACCCATCACAAAAACTATTGTACCTGTTAGAGAAGCTATATTTTCAAAGTCTAGATTTTCCATGTCATGGCCAGAAAAAACATGAAAAGAAGAACTTAACCCCCTATGAGTAAGTGGGATTCCAGCATATGATGCAGCAGCCATTACTGACGTGATCCCAGGAATAACCTTAAATTCTACACCAGTTTCCAGTAACTCTAAGGCCTCTTCACCACCACGACCAAAAATATAGGGATCACCACCTTTCAATCTTACGACTATTTTTCCTTCTTTAACAGAATTAACTAATCTCTTATTTATTTCTTCCTGTGTATAAAAGTGCTTGTTTGGAGCCTTCCCCACATATACTAATTCTGCATTTTCTTTGGTAAAGGATAAAAATGAGGGATTAACTAAACGATCATATAAGATTAAGTCTGCCTTTTTGATTATATCTAGACCCCAATCAGTAATTAGTCTATCATCACCTGGACCAGCACCTATTAAATATACAATTCCTTTTTTATCATTATTTATCATTTATATCACTCTTTCAAAACTAAAAAATTTAAAATATAATTTTTTTAACATCAGTCTATATTTCCAGTATCTGATTACCACCATTTGCTAATATTAGTTTAGCCAGTTTTTTACCAGTTTCTGCAGATTTAAGTTCAAGTTCTTCCCTTGAAATAACACCTTTTCTATAAGCATCAATACCAATATCGGTGCTAATACTTTCCTGGATATAAGGATCTCCGCCGTCTCCGGCCAGAAAGCCTAACAATAATAGTTTCTCATTTTTAATTGTCCCATAAACACCAATTGGAAGATGACAATCACCACCTAGATCAGTCAGGTCTGCCCTTTCTGCAAAACTTACAACCCTTGTTTCTAGATGGTCTATTGCTTGTAATAGTTCAATTAATTCATAGTTTTCTTTATTTACTTCTATCCCTAGAGTTCCTTGACCAGCAGGTGGTATACAAGTATCTGATGAAATATACCTAGTTATTAAGTGATTAAATCCCAGGCGATGTATACCGGCCGCTGCCAGAATTATCCCTGCCAATCTTCTTTTCTTCATTTTTTCTATTCTAGTATCTACATTACCCCTTATGTTTTCAAAAATTACCTTAGGCCAATTATGCCTTACCTGTATCTGCCTCCGTAAACTGCCGCTTCCCAGAATAGAACCTTCTGGTAACTGCGAGAAATCAAGTCCTAACCTGGAGATTAAAACATCCCTGGCATCCTCCCGCTCGGGGTAACAGGCTAACATTAATTTACTATCAAGTTCTGCAGGCATATCTTTAAGACTATGGATTGCGATGTCTATATCACCATTAAGTAAAGCCTGTTCAATCTCACCGATAAATATATTTTTCCCACCAATTTCACTCAATGGTTTATCCAGGATTTTATCTCCTTTTGTTTTAATAGTTTTTATTTCTATTTTTAAATCAGGGGCAATCTCTTTTATTTCTTTGATGACTAATTTGCTCTGGATAATAGCCAATTTACTTCCCCTTGTTCCAACAACTACCTTATTCACCATTTCACCTCCAAATTAACAATCAGATTTCCTTTAGTAAAATACTATATTATATAACGATATTCTATACTATTATATCTTTTATATCATATTATTACAAAAAAATGAATCTTCTCCACATTCATTGGTAATAAGCTTAGACGTTTCTCACCAACTAATTTGAGGGTAGCCTAAACAATAATCATCAAACTACTAAGTCAAAAGATCATAAAGCTTCTCAATAATATCTTCGTCATCAGTTTTGTTTACCATAGTCTTCATATTCAAAATAATCCTATTAAATAACTTGCTCTCCAAATATTCAGCAAAATTAACAATCTCCCCATTTGTTTCATCATCTATATCAATTCTATCCATCAGAGTTTCAATCTCTTCTTTAATAATTTCTTGATTAGTCCTTTTTATCTCTTTAATTACAGGAACTATCTCCTGCCAACTAAACCACTCTTCAATTTTCTTAATATCATTCTTGATAATGATTTCTGCTTTATCTGATTCCTCTAAACGATATTTGTGGTTTTTATTAATTTCTTCTGTCAAGATGTCTATATTATAAAGTCTAACACCAGGTAATTTCCCTATTTCAGGATCAATATCCCTTGGAACTGCAAGGTCAAACATACATATCTCTACCACATTATCATCTATGTTTTTATCATAAGTATTAGTATTTTTTCCTCCTGTTATAATCTTATTAGGATTATCTATCTGAATCATCTTTTGCCCCTCTGAACAACTCTTATCTACTTTTTTACTGTAATAATTTTCTTCAAAATCATCTGCTTTAATTACATAATGGGGGGCAGCAGTTGAACTAATAATTATATCAACATCAACAGCAATTTTAGCTATTTGGTCATAACTGATAACTATTAAGTTATCAAAGTAATCAGCAATTTTTACTATCTTACCATGGGTCCTGTTTGTTGCATATATCTTACTAATACCCTGCGCCTGTAGTAATTGCAACACAATCTTACTCATCTCTCCAACACCAATAACCAGAATGCTTTTATTTACTAAGTTTGGAAGTACATTTTCAATATAATTCACACAAACCGAACTAATAGAAAGATTTTTTTCAGAAATACCAGTCTTACTCCTTACCATTTTTGAAGTCGAAATAGCCTGCTGAAACAACCTATTTAGGTTTCTATCTGAAGCCTGATGTTCCAGTGATATTCGAAGGGCATCCTTCACTTGAGCAAGTATCTGTTCTTCTCCAATAACTTGTGATAAAAGCCCTGAAGATACATGGAAAAGGTGTTCTATTACAGAAGTTCCTCTTTTATATATAGCATATTTTGTCAACATGGTCTTATCTATAAAAAAAATTTTATTTAATATATTATAGATTTCCTGATTAACCTTACTAATACTTATATTATCAATCATACCATTGTTAATTGCAGAATTAATTGTCTTGTTAAAGTATAGTTCAGTTCTATTACAGGTAGATAAAATTACTGTCCCTTGTAAAAAAGAACTATTATTCAGCATTTCATAGGCTGTATGATAGTCCTTAGAAGAAAATTTAATTTTTTCCCGGATTTCAAGCGGTGTGTTCATAAAACTAAAACTAATCAAACCTAGATTCATATTAGTAATCACCCTATTTCAATAACTCTACATAGATTATATTGCATATATTCATATA
>JBDNGI010000208.1:0-3096 GCA_041689345.1 Halanaerobiales bacterium | reverse complement strand
TTTTACTCGACGAAAGGGGAATAAAGATGATATACTAAAATTGGACATTGGCTGGACCTCCTAATTATTTTTATCTCTTAATAAAAACATTAGAGGTCATTATGCCTGTGTCCTTCTTTTTTAGCTATTTTTCACCAACGGTTATGGAGAAGAACCATATAATTATACAGGGTACCCCCCCACACAGTATAATGTTAAAATTATAAGTACTATATAGTTTAAAGCACTGTATATTTTTTCAATAAAGTGATTGGCTAGTCAGTCAGTTCTGGTTTCAACAATACACAAATCAATGCAGTTAGTATCGGAGATAACAATAAGGACATAAGTAAGCTGGTAGGTCTATCCAAGCAGATAAGAAGGACGACCAGAAGCCATGACAAAAAGTTTATAAAAAATATTTGAAGAGACCTTTGGTATTGTGCCATTGGTCTTTTTTTATTGCAATTCATACAATTCCTATTGACAAAGTAAGAATATATGTATATAATATGCCTAAATATCAAAAGTAATATAAACATATCAAATTACTAGGGATTAATTATATAAGGAATAAATACTTTTTAAGATATAAAGAATAAATAATGATTTTTGGAAAAAAAATATACTCAATGTGGGAAATATATGCTCATAAATTGATTCGCGGGGGTTTTTAGTAATAACGAAAGGGTGAAATTAATTGCGTGATTTAACTCAATCAAAACATTTATTTTCTGAATCTAAAAAGGTAATACCAGGTGGAGTGAATAGTCCAGTTCGGGCTTTTAAGGATGTGGGTCTTGACCCTGTTCTAATAGAACATGGAGAAGGTGCTTATCTTTTTGATATAGATGGTAATGGCTACATAGATTATGTAATGTCCTGGGGGCCATTAATCCTAGGACACGCAGACCAAGAATTAGTAGACTCTTTGAAGGATGCTATAGGCAAAGGAAGCAGTTTTGGTGCCCCTACTCAACTGGAGTTAGAATTAGCTCAATTAATAGTTAATGCTGTATCATCTATCGATAAAGTTCGAATGGTTAATTCAGGAACTGAAGCTGTGATGACAGCAATAAGACTTGCCAGGGGCTATACAGGACGTAATAAAATAATAAAAATGGTTGGTTGTTATCATGGACATAGTGATAGTCTTTTGGTTGATGCAGGATCTGGTCCGGCAACATTAGCAATTCCGGGAAGTCCTGGTGTACCACCAGCTTTTGCTGCAGAAACTATAACTGTTCCTTTTAATGATCTTGAAGGGCTTAGTAATGCCTTTGATAAATATGGGGAAGATATAGCTGCCGTAATTCTGGAACCTATCCCTGCTAATATGGGAGTAATTCTCCCAGAACTCGGATATCTCGATGGGATTAGAGAAATTTGTGATAAATATGAAAGTTTATTAATTTTTGATGAAGTTATAACAGGTTTTAGAGTCTCATATGGAGGGGCACAGCAATTGTATGGTATTAAACCAGACATTACCTGTTTGGGTAAAATCATTGGTGGAGGATTACCAGTTGCTGCCTACGGTGGGAGAAAAGATATTATGGATTTTATTGCCCCGGATGGTCCTGTTTATCAAGCAGGTACTTTATCAGGAAATCCACTTGCTATGACGGCTGGAATTGTAACCTTAAAAAGACTATCTAAAGAAACAAATTACGACATTCTAAAGGAAAAGACTAATTATCTTGTCAGTAACCTTGAAAGATTGGCAATTGAAAAGGGATTAGAGGTTCAGTTCAATAGTGTAACTGCTCTGTTTACTCAGTTTCTTTCTGTAGATAAGAAACCTGTTAATTTTTCCGAGTCTGCCAATACAGATAGAGAACTCTTTAATAAATTTTTTAAAGGTATGCTTGAAAGAGGTATATATATGGCTCCTTCACCATTTGAAGCAGTCTTTCTATCACTAGCACATAAAAAAGAAGACTTGGATAAAACTCTAGAAGTTTACAGAGATGTTATAAAATCGATTTAGAACTTAACATAATCTAATTAAAAATTATTATACAGTACAAGTAGAACGATTATATTCTAAACAGTGAGTATGATAGCTAATATTAACATAGTTGAAAAATAAATTTTTGAGGTGAGAGTACATGGAAAATTCAGTGCCAGCTTTTAGAATACCTGAAACTGTAAAAGAAGATACAAAGAAATATGAAGGTTTAGTTGCAGACTTTGTAGCAGGCAAGATTGATGGTGTAAGGTTTAAGGGATATCGTGTTCCTATGGGTATTTATGGACAGCGTGGTGAAGAAAAGCAGGACTTATATATGGTGAGAGTTAGGGTTCCTGGTGGTGTTTTAAGTAAAGAACAACTGAAATTATTAAATGATATATCGACTACTTATGGAGAGGGATTCCTACACTTTACTACTAGACAGGATATTCAAATTCATAGAGTCAGGATAGAAGACACAGCAGAAATATTAAATAAACTACTTGATGGAGGACATAGTCCCCGGGGTGGTGGTGGTAACACAGTCCGTAATATACTGAACTCTCCACAAGCTGGAGTAAACCCAGAGGAGGCATTTGATACAACACCTCATATGATAGCTTTAAGCGAATATTTATTAAAGTATCGCTCTTCATTTAACTTACCAAGAAAGTATAAAATAGCCTTTTCTTCAACTGATAAGGACGATGCACTGGCAACTGTAAATGACCTTGGTTTTATAGCTGTTTATAAAGATGGTAAAAAAGGTTTTAAGGTCTATGGAGCTGGTGGAATGGGTAATAATCCTAAAACCGCTATTATTATAGATGACTTTATTGAAGAGGGTAATATATTCCAGGTAGCAGAGGCTATCAAAAGATTGTTTGATGATTATGGAGATAGAAGTAACAAACATAAGGCTCGTTTACGTTTTGTTAGGGAACGACTGGGTGATGAAGGATTTATAGAGAAATATAAGGAATATTTGGCTGAGGTTAATCAAGATGATTTGGATATAGAAGAAATTAGATTTTACCAGGAGGATTATCAGGAATCTCTGGAAACAGATAAGCAGAAAGAGGATATTGAAGGACTGCTGAATTATGACTTTATATATAAAGAAAAGACTGAGGGATACTATACTATAGAAATTAGACCAGTTA
>JBDNGI010000207.1:0-5563 GCA_041689345.1 Halanaerobiales bacterium | reverse complement strand
TTCCTAGACATTTTGCTATTTAGCTGAATGAATTTTAAAAGTCTCCAGTAACGGATTGATTGCAAGAAGCTGGTTTGCAAAATAACTGTTTGAACGAAGTGAGTTTTATTTTGCTGCTTCTTAATTGAAAGAGTAACTGGGGTTTAGACTTTTTTATGAATGAAGTAATAGCAAAATTGTCGGACATTTTGTACCAACTAAAATGGAGAAGAACCAAAATTAGTATAAGAAAAAAGTCCTATATATACAAGGAGATTGCCAATATTTGTAGAATTTATAATTTAGTGTTAATAAGTATAATGATGAACATATGTATTTGACATGGTGTTGTCAGTGTTCTATGTTACACTTAAAGTATATTATTGGAATGGAAAACTTTTATAACCAGGCAGGGGGGTAAAAATATATGATGAAACCAGATGTAGATCCAGAAAATGCTGATTGCTTAAAATATATAATGGAAAATACATCTAAATATAATTATTTTTACTTCAGAGAAACTGATGTTCTATGACATAATGCTGTCACCTCATCATGATATTATACATATAAGGAAACAATCTAAACTCAAATAAATTGGGAGGTATCATAGTTTGAAAGCAGGTTATATTCATCAGTGCAGTCATTGTGCTTATATTATCAGGACATCAGGACCGTGGAAATTTTACCGTGATAAAGAAGGAAAAAGAAAGCCTTACGGACATCCAGTACCCATATCTGCGGAAGCAAAAGAAAGAGGCATTTACGGTTTATCAGCAAAGATATACTGCCTGGAATGTGACAGAGTCCATGATTTAGTGAATAAATTATACATATAAACTATTAGAAAGGCTTAATAATAAGTAAAAAGCCTAAAAGGAGGACAAGTAATGAAATTAATACATACTGCAGACTGGCATTTAGGGAAGTATCTAGAGGGATGGAGCAGATTGGAAGAACAGGAGTCATTTATTGAAGAACTGATAGGAATTGTAGAAGAAAATGAGGTAGATATGGTTCTAGTTACAGGTGACATATTTGATACCACCAATCCTTCAGCAGAAGCTGAGAGGCTTTTTTATCATGCAGTGGATGAACTATCTAGGGGAGGAGAACGAATTGTCTGCATTATTTCTGGAAATCATGATAGTCCCAATAGACTGACTGCTCCTGTTCCCCTGGTTCAAAGGCAGGGTATTTTTGTTATGGATTACCTTCATAAGACAACTTATCTCTTAGAACATGATTATGCTGTAGACTTTGGACCTGGCTATATTGAATTCGATATTAAAGGGGAGAATGTGGTTCTGACTGCCATACCATATCCTTCGGAGAGCCGTTTAAAGCAAATTATATCTGATATAAGTGATGAAAGGGTTCTTCAGGAAAAATATTCTGTAAAGGTTGGAGAGATATTTTCTGAACTTGAGAAGCATTACCGTGATGATACCATCAATATTGCCATGAGCCATCTCTTTGTAGCAGGTGGACAGTCATCTAAATCAGAACGTCCTATCCATATTGGGGGTAGTATGACTGTATTTACAGACCACCTACCGCAAAAGTCCCAGTACATGGCCCTCGGTCATCTCCATAAATACCAGATTGCTTCAGTAGCAAAGAATGCCTATTATTCAGGTTCTCCTATTCAGTACAGTTTAAGTGAGAAAGATCACATAAAAAGTGTAAATTTGGTTGAACTTCATCCTGGAGAAGAAGCAAAAATAAATCAGCTAGAACTTAAGAATGAAAAACCGTTAGAGGTATGGGAAGTAGAAGGTATTGATAATGCTATAAGTATAATTAAAGAAAATAAAAATAGACCGGTCTGGGCTTATTTACATATCAAGACAGAAAAAACACTGTTGCAGTCAGAGATAAAGAAGATAAAAGAATTGAAACCTGATATCTTAAGTATTATTCCTGTAACTGAAGGTCAGGATGATCTTGATGATTACAGAGGACAGGTTGATGATCTTGATATTATGGAACTTTTCAAGGAGTACTATCGTAAGACCAATGAAGTTGGGGTCGATGATCAGATAATGGAGATGTTTGCAGATATAGTCAATGAAAGGGGTATATAATATTAGACCGTGTTTATTAAAAGTTTCCGGTTTAAATAGTTTTGTTCAGGAAGAAGTAATTGATTTTAGTAAATTGATAGAGCGGGGTTTATTCGGGATCTTCGGTCCTACAGGCAGCGGCAAATCATCTATTCTGGATGCCGTAACAATTGCTTTATACGGAAAGATAGCCAGGGATACCAAGGAATTTATAAATAAAGAAATCGGTGAATTATATGTATCCTTTCAATTTAAGATGGGAAACGACAATACAGACTATACTGTAGAAAGAAAACTAAAGATCAATAATGATACCGGGTATCTTACCACATATGTTCGACTGGCTATCAGGAAGAATGATGAGCTAATAGAGGTATTTGATGGTGTCAATGAAATAAATGCTGAGATAGAAGATATAATTGGTTTAAATCATGAGGATTTTATGAGAACTGTAGTCCTGCCTCAGGGTAAGTTCAGTAAATTTCTAAAGTTAACAGGAACAGAACGCCGAAATATGTTGGAGCGAATACTAAAGCTGGAAGAGTTCGGTGAAATCCTGATGGATAAATTACGAACAAGAAAGAATAAAAGAAAAAATGAATTGGTGCAGGTAGAGACTATTTTGGCTAATTATGAGGAAATATCTCAGGAAAAATTGATGCAGGAACGAGCTACTTTGAAAGAGCTGAAGAAAAAAGAAAACGATATGAGCAAAAAATTGAAAATAAAGAATAAAGATTATGAAAAATATAAGAACATCTGGGAATATCAGAAGGAGCTTGCAGGCTATATAAAACAGTTGGCCAAACTAATTGAAAATGATGAAAAAAATGAAGAGAAAAAGGATAAATGTGAAAGAACAAAAAATGCAGTAAGTATAAAATCTGAAATAAATCGCTTTGACCGCTATACTAATGACTTTAAGCAGAATAGTGAGGTTCTTACTGAACTGGAGAAGGCCATAAAAGAGCTGGAGGAAAAACAAAAAAAAATTAAAAAAGAATATGACGAGGCTCTTAGCTTGAATGAAAAAGAAATCCCAGAACTGGCTAAGAAGAAAGAAAGAATAAGTTCTGCTAAAAACCTCTATGATGAAAATAAAGAGCTTAAAAACTCTATTAATGAATCCAGTCAGGCAATAAAAATATTTCGGGATAATGAAAGTGAACTAAAGAAAAAAATATCTTCTCTTAAAAAAGGAATAGAAGAAAATACTTCTCTTATAAAAGAAAAAGAAGATAAAATTGAGGAACTTAAAGTTAAGGTTGATTACCGGCAGAAAATTGATAGCGGCTTATCAATTGAGAAGGATTATAACAAATCTACAGAGCAGTTAAAAGAGATAAAGGAAGAATTGGAGAAAAAAGAAAAAGAAATTGGTCAATTAAAACTTCAATATAAAGAAGGGGAAGAAAAAATTCGGAAAACTGAAGGTAGTATCCTCTATAGATATCAGGAAAATATCTCTTCCAAAAGAGAAGAATTAAAAGAAGCCTCTGTTAGAAAAGAAAAACTGGAAAAAGATATTAAAGATATGAAAGAGAAATTGGAAAAGATAACTGTAGAGATTGAGGATATCAAAACAAAGAATCAGGCAGGAATTCTAGCCCAAAGACTGAAAGAAGATGTTCCCTGCCCGGTATGTGGTTCTATAGAACATCCTCAGGTAGCTGACGATATAGATCTAGATATTGAAGAATTTCTAAAGAACAGGAACAAGCTGGAGAAACAATTAGAAGAATTGAAGAAAGAAAGTAGAAAAGTAGAATCGAGTATTGGAATAATGCAGAATGAAATAGAGACGCTGGATAAGAATAAGGAAGAATTCATTTCAACACTCAGGAATGAATCGAATGTTCTAGAGAATTACAAAAGAAACTCTGAACAGGAACTTGATGTATTAAAAAGACAGATGAGAGAGGCCCGGGAAGCAATAGTAGGGCTCAGTACTGATATAGAAAACCAGCAGGGAGGACTGAAAGCTCTTAAGAAAAAGAAAGAAGAAATATTCACTGATAATAAAGAGCTTAAGGAAACTTATAACAATATGCTTGCAGAATATAATATTAAGAATTTTGCTGCTGAAAGTAAGGCTATAATCAAAAAAGATCGGGAAAGAGAAGCCGTAGAGACCTCTCTGACGGAATTGAAAAAAGAACATGAAGAAGATTTCAATAAAAAGGACAAACATTCTGAAGAACTTACTGATCTGGAGAAGAAAGCATCTAAATTGGCTCATAAACTGGAAACAGCAGAAGAAGAATACAGTAAGAATGAAGAAAAGATTAGAGAATTGATTGGAGATAAAGAACCTGATGTATATCTGGAAAAAGTTGAGACAAGAGAAAATCATCTGAAACAATCCCTTCAAAGTAAAAAAGAAGAAAGTGATAGGGTTGAGAAATCTTTGAGTGAAAAGAAAAGCAACTATCATTCCATTAAGACCCGCATAGAAGATATCAGGAAGGAGATTGCATCCACCAGAGAGTCTCTGGATAAGAAAAAAGATGAATTCGAATTTGTAGATATTGCAGAAGCAAGAAAACTACTGGATAGTGAAGGTCTGATAGAGAAATGGGATATGAAAGTAAAAGAACATGAAGAGATGAAAAAAGATTTATTGAATAATATTGCCAGGATTAATAAAGAGCTTCAGGGAGAGAGTATCAGTGAAGAAGACTGGAATAAAATCATAACAGTAAAAGAGGAACTGGAAAAGGAATTATCAACACTAAACCAACGGATAGGTTCTCAAAAAGAGGTAATAAAAACCGCCAAAAAAGAACTTAAAATAAAGAATAAACAGCTGGATAAGAAAAAGAAACTTGAACATAAGCTTTCACTTATAAATGCTATTGATAAATTAATAAGAGGCAAGAGTTTTGTTGAATTTGTTGCTATAAGACAGCTTCGTTATATTGCCCGTGAAGCTTCACGTCGTTTGCTGGAAATAACCAATAACCGATATCAACTGGAACTGGATAATCAGGGAGAGTTTGTAATCTGTGACAATTACCTTGGGGGTGTTAAGAGGGGTTGTAATACCCTGTCTGGTGGGGAAACATTTTTATCTTCCCTGGCACTTGCTCTTGCTCTATCTTCACAGATTCAACTGAAAGGAAGTTTAACCATGGAATTTTTCTTCCTGGATGAGGGTTTCGGTACTCTAGATGAGAACTTACTGGATATCGTAATGTCTTCCCTGGAAAAACTCCAGAATGAGAATCTCTCTGTAGGTATTATTAGTCATGTGAAAGAGTTGAGAAATAGAGTTCCTGTTAAGCTGATGGTCGACCCGGCGGAATCCGGACTTCATGGTAGTAAAGTAAAGATAGAGTATAGTTGATAACTTAGTTAATTGCAATTAACTTATAACTATACACCACTTTACAACTAATTAAAGTTTTTATAAACGTTTTTTCATTAAAACCCTTGATATTACAGCCTTCATGATACTTATTGTTTTTTTGCCACTTTCGGGGTCTAGAACGAAACTAGCAAAAAATATTTCACGGTTT
>JBDNGI010000206.1:0-2277 GCA_041689345.1 Halanaerobiales bacterium | reverse complement strand
GTCAAAAAAGTAACTAATTCCTCTTCCAGTTCATTAATTACATCTTCTTTATGCTCAACAGATTTTACTATATCTAGATTATAATCTTTAAATATTTTTGCAGTTTCATCAACCATTTCTCCAGCTATGTCATACATCCTTAAAACCTCTGCTTTTAGCTGGTCAATAGCAAAGCCTGGAGTCTCCAACATACGCTCATCAAGAAAACTAAGACCACGTTTAATAGAAATTTCCTTTCCAGGTAGTATTTTGTTTACTATCATGACAATAAATCCGACAAAAGGAATCCAGATAATAGTATTAACAATGTTGAACATGCTATGTGTATTGGCCAGCAGCCTAACCTGTGATGTTTCTCCACCTCCAAATAGCCTGGTGACTCTTTCAACAAAATTATAGATTACATTGGAGAAATCAGGAATCACATAAAATAAAATTATAAATAAACTGGCACCTATAAAGTTGAAAATAAAGTGACCTATGGCAGCTCTTTTGGCATTTCTACTGGCACCTATACTGGAAAGAATAGCAGTAATGGTTGTCCCAATATTATCACCAAGTAAGATGGGAACTGCTGCCCAGTAGTCAATCACTCCAACTGATAATAAACTAATTAAAATACCAATACTGGCACTACTACTCTGTAAAAGTACTGTCATAAATGTACCAATTAATAAGCCCAGAAATGGCGAACCACCAAACCTCTGCATCATATCAACGAAAGCTTTAGAATCCTTTAGGGGTTCCATAGTATCTTTCATTATCGACATACCAAGGAATAAAATACCAAAGCCCAGCACTATCTGTCCTAACTGTTTAGTTCTATCGCCTTTACTAAATAAGTATAATGCAGCCCCAATGGCTATAGCATGTAATGAATAATGACTTAACTTAAAGGCAATTAACTGAGCTGTTATGGTTGTACCAATATTAGCACCCATAATAACACCAATCGATTGCGTTAATGTCATTAGCCCAGCATTTACAAATCCTACGACCATTACGGTTGTAGCACTACTACTCTGGATAACAGCTGTAACTGCTGTACCTACAGCTAATCCTGCAAAACGGTTAGTTGTTAACATCCCTAGTAAGCGCTTCAATCTTTTACCTGCAGCTTTTTGTAGGCCTTCACTCATTTGTCTCATACCATATATAAATAAGCCCAGCCCACCTAACAGACCAAATACCATATCCATTGACAAAAATATCGCCCCCATTAATTTAATAAAGTATAATTAATAAAATAAATATCTAAAATAAGCCTTAACACAAGACTAATGTTAACATTTTATTAATAATGTTAACATTAGTTAAAGAAAGAAAACTTACTATTAATAATTTGTAACAACCTTTGTTAATATTCGACAAGGACAGCGAAATTCCTGCAATGAACATTAATTTCTTTATATATATCCAATAAATTAGCCTTCTCATTCCAGTTTTTTTCTTCATCATACTTATTCAAACGCCTACATACTTCAGACATAATACTGACCTCAGGTAAAGACCCTACATCCTTCAAACTTTGACTTTTATTTAGATATTCATAGGCCTTTTTCCCAATAACCATGTATATTAAATAATAAACCTATATCTCTGTCTGATCTTTCAAATTTAAGGTTATCAATTATTTCTAACATTATTATAATTGCTTTACTGGTACCATACTCTATTAAATAACCCAGGAAATGTAAAGCCCTGTTATAAAACTTCAATTTTGCTACCAGGTTATCGAATTTAAAAAAAACCTCCCGTTCATAGAAATATATTTCATTAAAGAAATTAATTAAATTCCAATTGATTTTATCACCTAATAACTTGATTTGATTTACCACACTTTTGGACTCAAAATGGCCAGGCATATTAAGATTAAGTATCCATTGTAAATAGAGTACATCTTTATAATGTGAAAAATCTGGAGTAATCTTCTTTAAATACCTTAAAGCAAAATTAAACCGCTCCTCTTTAAAATAAATTAGTCCCTGCCAATATAGTAATAAATTATCATCTTCTCCTATATTATTTTGTTTTTGAAAAAGTTCCTCCATTAGATTGTATTCTTTTCTAAAATATAAACATTCAACTCACTTTCCGAACCCTTGAAAAAAATTAGATTATTTACTTAAATTATAAATTGCTGGACATCCAAGCTAGAGTGTGGCTCTTGCTCAAAAAGTGGTGAACTATGTTTGCTATTATTTTAGAAAAATCTATAAAAGGGATTTTAGTAAGTTATAATTTTAAAAGAAATGCTGGACATTATGACAACCCCAT
>JBDNGI010000205.1:0-1671 GCA_041689345.1 Halanaerobiales bacterium | reverse complement strand
TGCTGTAGGTACTAATGCTATTGCCCAGGCCCTGGCTGATTCTGATGCCAAGACTATAATTGGTGGTGGAGATTCTGCAGCAGCTATTAAAAAAGCTGGTTTAGAGGATAAGATGACCCATATTTCTACTGGTGGTGGTGCTTCATTGATGTTCTTTGAAGGGAAACCATTACCTGGTGTAGAAGCACTGGATGATCTTAAATAATCTCAATGTAATCTATAGTATTTGTTTATTATATAATATTTTTTATATCAACTAAAGTTTACTTAATATAATCTAGCAGCTAATTATTGTTCCTCTTAGTTTTGGAAAAGTGACTTGTGATAATTGGCTGCAGATAAATTTGGAGGGGATATTGTGCGTAAACCATTTATTGCTGGTAACTGGAAGATGAATAAAACAGTTAGTGAAGCAGAAGAACTGGTTGCTGCTCTAAAAGATAAAGTAGCTGGAATTAGTGAAGTTGAAATAGCAGTTTGTCCGACAGCTGTTAATCTTGTACCTGTAAATAATATTATTGCTGATAGTAATATACAATTAGGTGCTCAGAATATGTACTGGGAAGAATCAGGTGCATATACTGGTGAATTGGCCGGACCGATGATTAAAGAAGTGGGTGCCAGTTATGTTATATTAGGCCATTCAGAACGCCGTGAATATTTTAATGAGACTGATGAAGAGGTAAATAAGAAAGCAAAAGCTGCTTTCGCTTATGGTCTTAAACCAATAATCTGCGTAGGTGAAACCTTGGAAGAGCGTGAAGCTGGAAAGACTATTGATAAAGTAAAAGGACAGATTAAAGTAGATCTAGCTGGCCTTACTACTGAGCAAGTTGTTGAAACTGTAGTAGCCTATGAACCTATCTGGGCTATTGGTACAGGTAAAACTGCCACTGCTGAAGATGCTAATGATGTAATTAAGACTATCAGGGATATAGTTAGAGAAGACTTCCCTGAAGCAGCAGATAAGCTTAGAATACAATACGGTGGTAGTGTAAAACCTGCTAATGTTAAAGAATTAATGGCCCAACCTGAGATTGATGGAGCACTTGTAGGTGGAGCCAGTCTTGATGCTGATTCCTTTGCTCAGATTGTTGAAGGGGCTAAGTAGCAAGCAAATAAAATAAACAGAAAGGGGTGAATGAAATGAATAGACCTAAACCTTTAGCTTTGATTATATTAGATGGTTATGGACTCAGAGATGATGTTGAGGGTAATGCTGTTAAGGCTGCAAATACTCCTCATTTGGATAAATTTATGTCAGAAAATCCGATGACAACCCTGGATGCCGCAGGAGAGGCTGTAGGGCTGCCTGAGGGACAGATGGGAAATTCTGAAGTAGGTCATCTAAATCTAGGGGCTGGCCGTACAGTATATCAAGATTATACCAGGATTAATAAAGCTATAGAAGATAAATCTCTTTTTGATAACCAGGTATTGAAAGACGCCTATAAATATGTTAATGATGGAGATCATGACCTTCATTTAATGGGACTTCTTTCTGATGGTGGTGTACATAGTCATATCCAACATTTATATGGATTACTGGAGATGGCCAAAGAATATGGTATTAAAAAAGTATATATTCATGCTATGCTTGATGGTAGGGATACCCCACCAAAAAGTGGAGCAGGCTATATTGAGGAACTTAGTGAGAAATTAGCAGAACTA
>JBDNGI010000204.1:0-3159 GCA_041689345.1 Halanaerobiales bacterium | reverse complement strand
TTACTTCAGGTGTAGCTGTAGCTGTAAGTGCTGTAACCACAGGCCTAGTTTTTAACTGTTTCATCATAGTACCTATATATATATAGCTAGGCCGAAAATCATGACCCCATTGAGAAACACAGTGGGCTTCATCAACAGCTACCATCGATACATCTAATGAATTTAACAAACTACAGAACTGAGGTGACTCCAACCTCTCAGGGGCTATATAAATCAGTTTATATTCACCCCGTCTGGCTCCATCCAAGCGTTTCCTTAATTCACTATAGTCAATTGAACTATTAAGAAATGTTGCTGGTATCTCCATCTCATCTAAGGCATCCACTTGATCCTTCATAAGGGATATCAAAGGGGATATTACAATTGTAACACCAGGAAATAACATGGCAGGTATCTGATAACAGATAGACTTCCCTGATCCCGTCGGCATAATAGCAACTGTATCCCTCTGCTGCAAGATACTTTCAATAGCATCTTTTTGACCATCACGAAAGTTCTCATAACCGTAAAATTTCTTTAATACATTTTTGGCTTTTTCTATCAAAACAAATACTCCCCTTAAAAAAATAAGATATTTTAACTATAATAATTATTTCTAGATAAGGAAGACTATTTCCTGCTTTTTAAGTGATACATATTGTAGATTATCTCCTGATTAAATTATAAAAAGAACACCATCTTTTTATTTTTATTCATAAAGATAACCCTATAGAGGAGAATAAGATATATAATCTCTAGACAACTCCCTTAAAATCTTTTGATTAATTAGGATGGAGAAGTTTTCTTATCTCTATAGGGTATATAATTATATTATAATTCTTTAAGCCTGTTTGGAAGTTTTAAATAGCAGATTATATATCACATACTCAAACTTCGCACTTACTTTAATTATACTTGAATTTTCCTGGTTAGCCATTTGCTTAATAAGCGTTAAAAAAGCTCCAGCCCCGCATGGAAAGCTATGAATGGTTAACAAAATCCTGTTTGAACGTAGCGTAGCGAAGTAAGTTTATTTTGTTATTCATAGCTTGGAAGAGGAGCTGGGAATTAGCTTTTTTCCGTGCATGAAGTTATGGTTAACCAGGCTTTATGCGTAAAATTTATCTGCGAAGTTTGAGTCACATATCTAAATTAGAGTTGTACTAACATTACTTTTCTTTTAATATACTTTCAATCTGCTCCAACTCTTGTTTACTAAAGTCTAAATTATTTAGTATCTTAACATTCTCTTCTATCTGACTAACTTTACTAGCCCCAACAAGGGCTGATGTAACTCTATCCCTGAGAACCCAGGCCAGGGCCATCTGGCTTAAGGACTGTTCACGGCTCTCTGCAAGTTCATTCAGTTTGCGAATTTTATCTAATTTCTCCTCAGTAATTTGATCTTTACTAAGAAAACCAGTGTCTTTAGCAGCCCTTGAATCTTCAGGAATCTCATTTATATATTTATTTGTTAAAAGCCCTTGTGATAACGGTGAAAAAACAATTGAACCCATACCCTCATCTTCTAAAACATCTAATAAACCATCATCTTCAATCCATCGATTGAACATAGAATATGACGGCTGGTGTATCAAACAAGGAGTTCCTAAATCATTTAATACTTTTACAGCCTTTTTAGTTTGTTCTGCATTATAGTTAGACAAGCCAACATATAAGGCTTTACCCTGTCTTACGATAGAATCCAATGCCCCCATGGTTTCTTCAATAGGAGTATTAGGATCTGGCCTATGATGATAGAAGATATCAACATAATCAAGACCTAATCTCTTTAAGCTCTGATCCAGACTAGATATTAAATACTTTCTAGATCCCCAATCACCGTAAGGGCCTGACCACATACCATATCCAGCTTTACTGGATATAATTAATTGATCACGATATGCTCCAAAATCTTTCTTTAATATCCTACCCATGGTTTCTTCTGCAGAACCAGCTGGCGGCCCATAATTATTTGCTAAATCAAAGTGAGTAATCCCCAAATCAAAGGCCCTACGCACCATCTCTCTACTATTTTTAAAAGTATCAACACCGCCAAAATTATGCCACAGACCTAACGATATAATAGGCAACTTCAAACCACTTTTTCCACACCTATTATACTTCATTTCTTCATATCTATCTTCTGCTGCTATGTAATCCAATTTGACTCCTCCTTTTAAAATATTAACAATTTCCTGAAACTATTATACTCTATACACAATAAATTATATGTAAAACAGCTTACTATATTTATCTTAATGATGTACAAGATACAAGGCCTAATCTTTAGGCCATCCTTTTACGCTCTCCAAACAAATAATGCGGCTAATTCAGTTGAAATAATACTACATTTAAATTAATTCTTCTTTATTGATTTGACTCACCTTATCTTCAGCAGTAGGTAAGACTTTGGGATTAATAATGCCTCCAGATATGATTAACTTCAAAGATTCTTCTATGGACATATCAAGTAATATTGCTTCATCTACTGGTACCATAATAAACATACCTGATGTGGGATTTGGCGTAGTGGGTAAAAATATGTTATATAATTTCCTCCCTGTAATTGAATCAAAATAAGGGGAAGACTCTTTAGTTAAAAAGCCGATCTGATAGAGTCCTTTTCTAGGATATTCAAATAAAACTGGCTTTTTGAAAGAGGTATGATGCTGAGTAAAGAAAGCATCCAAAATTTGTTTTATACTAATATAGATACTATTGAAAAAAGGAATCTTAAGTAATATTTTTTCACCAAAGGATATTATTTTCTTACCAATAATATTAGTCGCAAAAAACCCAATAAATAATATAGTTATAAATGATAGTACAATACCAACACCAGGTAAATCCCTTCCAAATAATAACTCAATTAATGGATCAGTTACTTTGGCAATTATATTGAATACTAAATATATTACATAGACAGAACTCGCTAATGGCAAAATTACTACAATTCCAGTAATAAAGATATTCCTTAATTTTTTCAACATCTAAAATCATCTCCTTCATTTATTATATC
Source organism: Halanaerobiales bacterium (assembly GCA_041689345.1). Classification (GTDB taxonomy): domain Bacteria; phylum Bacillota; class Halanaerobiia; order Halanaerobiales; family DTU029; genus JBDNGI01. The sequence goes on along the minus strand of JBDNGI010000204.1, from coordinate 158 downwards.
TTATTCTAGGTATTATATTTTACAATCTTATCAAAAACTTTTCAAAGACAGTGAAAAAAAGAAACTAATTATTTTATTCTTTTAAAATTAAACTATTCCTTCTATGAATAAAAAAATATTTATTATAAAGTGTGTTCTTAGTTTCAGAGGGAGTTTTT
>JBDNGI010000203.1:0-9590 GCA_041689345.1 Halanaerobiales bacterium | reverse complement strand
TCACACTGACGACAGACATAGTTACCTAACTCTTTAGCCATAGCAAATAATTCTAACTTTTCTACTTCAGTCATTGGATCAAACTGATTAGCTAACTTTAAATCCATCTCTAACATTTCCATAGTATTCATACCTGTAACTACCATATCGACTGGTAGAGAAAAAGCATAACGAAAAGCCTCTTCCACTGACTCCCAAAGAAAACCATCAGCAAGTGGTTTCATACAGATAGTACCAATATTCTTTTCCTGTACTAAAGATAATAGCTCGTTTTCTAATTTTGGGAAGTTAAAGCGGTCAAAGTAATTAAAATGTGTCATCATAACATCAAAATTATCAGTCTTTAAGGCCTCTATCAAAGTATCTGGTATGCCATGTGATGTAATCCCAATATGTTTAACCTTACCCATTCGTTTAGCCTCTTTAGCTGCCTCTAAGGCTCCACCAGGGCTAAGTATCTTTGCTAGATCTTCTTCTTTTGTTACACCATGCATAAAGATGATATCTAAGTAATCAGTCTGTAAATTTTTTAGACTTCGATCTATTTCAGCCATAGCCCCTTCAGCGTCCCTGACACCGGTTTTACTTGCCAAAACAATCTTATCCCTATTCTTAGCTATTAATGAACCAATTTTTTTCTCTGATTCACCATTACCATATGATGCAGCGGTCTCTATATAATTACCACCATTATCAAGATAATGATTTAGTAATTTGTCAGCCTCATCTGCTGGTATCTCTATTAAATGAAAGCCACCATATCCCAAAAGGCTCACTTCTAGACCAGTCTTTCCAAGAATCCTCTTCTCCATTTTTTATAACACCCCTTAATAATTTATAAAACTTTAAACTATATGTCATCAACTCTATTTTAACATATTCCTATAAAAAAATCTGTAATACAAATCACCATCAGACAGCTGTTATTAATGATTAATTAATACTCACCGTAACAAAGTATCCATTCTTGTAAAATCAAAGTATTTAATTTAAAAAAAGCAAATGGGTATCCTATATTTATAATATCACAAATAGGATACCCTAAGCAATAATTCTGCTTAATTAATCTTAGTCAAAATCTTACTAATCATATTTAACTCATTAATTATCTAATTCTAGCTTTCAGTAATATATTGGTTTACGATAGATTCCAATAATTCCTGTCTCCCAGATTTATTTACAATCTGGTCATTTTCCATAGCATAGTCTGCTAATTTAGCAAAGTTTGCTTTTCCTTCAACGATTTCTTTCCCAATACCTTCAGTAAAGCTTTTATATCTTTCCGTAACAAAATCTTCTAATACTTTGTCTTCCAAGAGTTTTTGAGCTACTTTCAAACCACGAGCAAAGGTATCCATTCCAGCTATATGACCATAAAAGAGATCAATTGGTTCAAAGGAACCCCTGCGCAATTTGGCATCAAAATTCAATCCACCTGGGGCTAAACCTCCAGCTTTTTGTATTTCATACATAGCAAGAGTAGTATCATATATATTTGTAGGGAATTGGTCTGTATCCCAGCCTAACAACATATCTCCCTGATTAGCATCAACACTACCCAACATCTTATTAACCCGGGCTAAATGTAATTCATGTTGGAAGGTATGACCTGCTAATGTGGCATGGTTTGCTTCAATATTAACTTTAAACTTATCAGCAAGATTATATTTACGCAAGAAGCTAATTACAGTTGCAGTATCAAAATCATATTGATGTTTTGTTGGTTCTTTCGGTTTAGGTTCAATTAAGAATTGGCCTGTGAAGTCTATCTCTTTAGCATAATCTACAGCCAACTGAAGAAAGCGGGCAAGGTTATCCAGTTCTAGACCCATATCAGTATTAAGTAGGGTCTCATAGCCTTCACGACCACCCCAGAAGACATAATTCTCTCCACCCAACTTTTTGGTAACTTCCATAGCCTTTTTAACTTTAGCCGCAGAATAAGCAAAGACATCAGCATTTGGAGATGTGGAAGCACCATGCATAAATCGTGGATGTGAGAAGAGATTTGAAGTACCCCAAAGTAACTTAATACCTGTCTCATCCATCTTTTCTTTAATAACTTTTACTATTTCATCTAAATTAGCAAAGCTTTCTTTAAGAGTGTCTCCTTCAGGTGCAATATCTACATCATGAAAACAGAAATATTTTAATCCGATTTTTTGCATAAACTCAAAGGCTACTTCAACCCTGGCTTTAGCCTGTTCCATAGGGGTTGCTGCGTCATTCCAGGGACGTAACCATGTACCTACACCAAACATATCAGCTCCTGCCGCTGCAAAGGTATGCCAATATGCCATGGAAAATCTTAAGGTATCCTCCATTGATTTACCGCCAACAAGTTCTTCCGGGTTGTAATACTTAAAAGCTAGTGGATTACTTGACCCTGCACCTTCAAATTTAATCTTAGAAACATCTTCAAAATAATTACTCATCTTTAAATTCCCCCTAATTTTTTAGCGTCTGTTCGAAAAGTCAATGCTTATACTACAGGATTAAAATTTCTTTCACTCACTGCCCTCTTCCTTCTTATACGCAATGTTGAGGCCAGTACTAACGAATCGACTTGTATCGCAACGGTAGCACCTTAACTTCGTTCCGGGAAATATAATCACCTATAATACTTTTCGAACACGCACTTTAAGTTAAAATTTCTGTTTATATTTTATAAGTTTGATAGATCGACTTTTATAAACACACAATTTTAAACGGGTTATCATATTTATGAAAGTTATCATATCAATTTACCTTATCTCCGCTAAAGAAGCAAAGTCATCCTTTAAACTACCGTAAATCTTTTTAAATAAAGGATAATACTCATTATACTTCTTGACATTTTCAGGATCAGGTTTAATTTTATCTATCACCTTAATTATACCCTCTTCAGCTTCCTCAAAACTACTGTAAACTCCAACACCTACACCAGCAATCAAAGCAGCACCAAAAGCAGGACCTTCTTCTACATTCAAGAGACTAATTTCTTGTCCAAAGATATCAGCCAATATCTGCTGCCAGACAGCACTTTTTGCTCCTCCGCCAATTGCTCTGATTTCATCTACTGCTACTCCCTGCTCTTTAATTAATTCCAGAGAGTCTCTTAGGCCATAGGTGACACCTTCCATTACACTGCGGACAAAATGTTTTTGCTCATGTTTACCGGATATACCAAAGTATACACCTCGAGCATTTGCGTCAGCATGTGGAGTTCTCTCCCCATATAGATATGGTAGAAAGATCAGTCCTTCACTTCCAGCTTTAACCTCTTTAGCAAGCCTATTTAATTCATTATAATCAAGTTTCCCTGCAAATAGACTATCTTTCATCCAACTAAAGGACATACCAGCTGAAAGCATTACACCCATCATATACCAACTGTCTGGTTTGGAATGGTTGAATAAGTGCATTCTTCCCTGGTTGTCTGCAGCAGGTTTATCGGCAAAGGCAACGACTACACCTGAAGTACCAATACTAACCATCACCCGACCTTCTTTGATAATCCCACTACCAACAGCACCACAAGAATTGTCTGCACCACCAGCAACAACTAGCGTACCTGTTTCCAAACCTGTTTGATTAGCAATCTCAGCGGTAATCTTACCGGTAACTGCCACTGACTCAACTAGAGGTGGAAGTATCTCTCTAGAAAGACCCATTTTCCCTAATAATTCATCTGACCAGTCTTTTTCTTTTACATCCATCATCAGGGTACCAGCACCATCTGATACATCCATATGTATTTCACCAGTCAACTTATATCTAATATAATCCTTTGGTAACAATACTAGTTTGACTTTCGAGAAGTTTTCTGGCTCATTTTCTTTCAACCATAAAATCTTAGGTGCAGTAAATCCTTCTAACGCTGGATTGGAAACATAAGTAATTAAACTTTCTAATCCCCCGGCTCTGTCATAAATTTCCTGACATTGTTTACTTGTCCGGGTATCACTCCATAAAATAGCTGGTCTAATTATCCCCATATTTTCATCCAAAAATACAGAACTATGCATCTGACCAGAAAAACTTATTCCCTTAATGTCAGCTGAATTAATACCACTGTCATTAACAAGACTGCTAATACATTTTTTTGTCGCTTCCCACCAATCTTCTGGGTTTTGTTCAGCCCAACCTGATTTAGGAGTAGAAAGGGGATAACTTTCTGTACGGGTTAACTTAATCTCACCCTCTACTGATAACAATAGTCCCTTAACTCCACTTGTACCAATATCTAATCCCAACAAATAAGACATTCTGTTTTCCCTCCTTATTTTTACTTTCTTGAATCATTTTTGACATTCTGGATGTTTACTTACATAAGCGCCTTGCATAATATTGTATAATATAAAGCTTTTCGTATCTACGCAAAACTTCACAAAAAACTAGACTACTTCAAATATTTGCTCTTCTATATTATTATCAAAGACCATCCTAGCAATACCATAAAGGGATGCATTATTACCCAATTTACTATATACAATCTCTGTATTCTCATATAAAACAGCAAGTGTTCTATCAGCAAGAATTCTATCTATATCGTCTGCAATTTCTTCCTTAAACTCCGTAATATCTCCACCAATAACCAATATTCCAGGGCTAAGGCTATTAATTATATTTACCAACCCTACAGCTATATTCCTGGCAGTATCCTTTATAATCGAAGGTAATTTTTCTTCACTAGAAAGTTTTTCTTTTAATTGGTCTGGAACTATTATTTGCCCAGTTTCCTGCTCAAATCTACTAACAATATAATTTAACGAAGCAAGGGTCTCCCAACAACCTTGATTACCACAATGGCATTTAGGGCCATCACTATCAATTATTATATGGCCAAACTCTCCAGCATTCCTGCTAGCTCCCCGATAAAGATTACCCTCAAAGATAATACCACAGCCAATACCTTCATTAATAGAGACAAATACTATATTGTTAGCCTCCGGATATATAAACTCTCTCTCTCCTAAGACAGCTGCCTTAGCCTCATTTTCTATTACTACCGGGAACTCAAAGACCTCTTGAAAATATTTCTTTATTTCAATATTACGCCAATCTAGATTAGGAGCAAAATATAGCAATCCCTTTTTATCATTAACTAAACCAGGAAGGGCAATACCTATACCAATTATTTTATCTGACTTTATTTTTGAATCTTTACAAAAATCTTTAATCTCCTGGATTAAATCTTTTATTATATCCTCTGGTTTTTTATTTATTAAAGGTAGTATAAGCCTATTTTTTACATTTAAATTTAAATCAAAGAGCATCAATCTAATGTGATTTACTTCAATTCCCACTGATATAATATAACTTCTGGAGGGATTAACTGTTAAATAAACAGGTTTGCGCCCCCCGGTAGAACTACCCTTATCAGTCTCTATTACAAAATTATTGTCTAGCAGTCTTTTAACATGATTTGAAATAGTAGCAGCACTATATCCAGTGTTTTCTGCAAGTTCTTTACGAGATACAGGCCCATATTTGTGAATCAAGCGAAAAATACCAGTTAAATTTAAATCCCTTATATACTGAGAATTTCCTACCCTAATATCTTCCATAGAAAAAGCCCCTATCTATTTTTTACTTAATTTAAGAGTTAAATTAACTATATTAATTATATTCTATAGAAAATGTAATATTCCTTCATTATTTTAAAAAAATATTTTATGTAATTTCAGACTGGGTTTATAATATCAAAGTAGATAACCGAAGGCTAATGACTCTAATGAATAAATAGAACCCTTCCTGTGACATGAGCCAACAAGAAGGGTGAGGAGGAAACATTTTTAAAATGCTTCTTATTTATAATTATACAATATTTATTATTTTTATGCAAATCGAAACATAAAAAAGTAATTTTCTAACAAACTTTAAACTAAATATCAATCCCAACGCCAAAATTTTATAGTAATTATTAATGTTACTAATAGCCATCCTCCCAGGACAAGTACATTTGTCATTAGAGGATAAGCGGCCGGCAAACCAGTAATCACAGTACGCAAGGCATCTCCTAGATATGTCAAAGGTAATGCTTTAACAATAGGTTGGATGAAATCAGGCATCATTTCATGGGGAAAGAAAATTCCTGATAAGAACATCATAGGAAACTGCACAACCTGTATCAATCCATTCCCTCCCTCAGCTGTCTTGACAAAAGATATCAACATATACCCCAAGCTAATAAAGGTAATACTACCTAGCATTACTATAGCAAATACTTTAAAGATATTATTAACAATTGTTATATCAAAGAAAATACTACCTACGGTTAATATTATTACTGTCTGAATTAGTCCCAAAATCAAGCGTAATAAAACTTCACTACCTAGAATTGTTACTCTTGATAAAGGGGTTACCCCTAAACCGCGTATTATTTTCTTTTCTCGCAGAGTTAAAAATTGTATTGAACCAAATAACCCCAGTTGCATTAAAGCCATAGCCAATATTCCAGGAAGTATATAATCAAAGTCTGTTAAACGTTCAGCAGTAATTGACTTTTCTTCTATGTTAAATATACGAGGAGTTCCGGCTATCTGCCTTTCAGCTTCAGTAAAGAACTGTCTTACTACAGATAATAAAACCTGGCTAGTCTGTTGCTTGCTCACATCATAATAAACCGGTATTTCAATGGCAGTAGTCATTGAAATATTTTCCGAATTTACTTCGGGTATTTCAATAACTAATGACCTCTGACCATTACGTAAAGCCACTAATTCTCCTTCGCCATTCCCTTTTTCAACATATGTATTAAAACTATCAACTGATTTAATTCCATCGACCACTCTCTCTGTCATTTCATTTTCAGAATGAACAATAACACCTATATTAAAGACTGGTTCACTGCTACCAGTAAAAACCCAACCGAATATAAATACAAAGACTAGTGGAAAAACCAAAAACCAGAAGAGTGCTGATTTATCCCTTAGATATTCCTTAACATTTGCCATAAATATTGCTTTAAACATTTTCATTCCCTTATCACCCTTCCAGTTAATTTAAGAAAGACATCTTCTAGAGTAGCATGCCTTACCTTAATATCATCAATTGATTTACCCTTACTATCAGCAAAGTCAATAATGTTTTTTATAGTATCAGGAACTTCATCTGTATAAAATATAATATGGTTCTCTTCACTTTCATAAGTATGTCTTTCAGCTATATCTTTTGCTATTAATTCCTCTCTTTCTAGATCAGAAAAACCTGGATCTGTAAATTCTATAGCACTTTCATTAAAATTATCCCTAATCAATGATTTAGGTGATCCTTTTGCAATAACCATACCATGATCGATTACCAGTAACTTATCACATAGTTTCTCAGCTTCATCCATATAATGTGTTGTTAAAAAAACTGTCTTTCCGGCCTCTTTAAGCCCTAATATTACTTCCCAGAGCTGTCTCCTGGCCTGAGGATCAAGTCCTGTTGTTGGTTCATCAAGAAATACCACTTTCCCATTACTAACCACAGCCAAGCCAACAGCCAATCTATGTTTCTGACCACCAGAGAGATTAGCTACTTGAGTTATAGCCTTCTCCTCCAGTCCTATCTTTTCAATTACCTCTTCACTTTCCAGTGGATCTGGATAGAGACTCCCAAATAAATCAATTATTTCTTTTACTGTAAGGCGTGGGAATACTGATGGTGACTGCAGTTGTACCCCAATAATTTTCTTGATCTGTTCTTTATCCTTCTCAATATCATAGCCAAAGACAGTTATCTGCCCACTATCTTTTTTTTTCAAACCAACTATAGTCTCTATAGTAGTAGTTTTCCCAGCACCGTTAGGTCCCAACATTCCAAAAATAATACCTTCCTCCACTTCAAAGCTAATACCATCTACAGCCTTTACCTTACCATAATACTTTCTTAAATCCTTAACTTTAATTCCTGAATTAGCCATTAATATATAACACCCTCCTTACAACAATTTGGCCTTTGACCATAATGTAAAAAACTAAACAATGAAAATGTCAGCTACTTTCAACTATTTAATTATACATGTTTTTATAAAAAATTCTATCAGTCTTAATACTTAATTTGACTACTACTATTGGAGTATTCTATAAACTTGTGTATATTATTTAGACGTGCTACAATTAATATATATTGGTTAACTATGTCATTTAAGAGGGGTCTTATCTATGAGAATAAATTGTAATACTCTAAAATATAAAACATTATTAAAACTACTAGATGGACAACTTGATAGTATAAGTAATGCAGCTCAGAAAATCAATAACAAAACAACTGACAAACAAGAGATGGATGAGCATAATAAAACAAAATCTGCATCAACTAAAATATTAAACTTGTTGGAGAAACTGAACGAGCAGGATAGGAAAATATTAATATCAGGCTTAATCAAATATAACTTACCTCTAGACACTGGAAATATCAAACAATTAATATCATATTTACAAAACAAAGCTCAGAAAAATAATAATGCGCTAATTAAATCATTTATACTATTATCAAAAAACAATATACCTATCAACAAAGGCCTCCTTGAAGGGGTTGGCGACAATTTTAAGCAAGAAAATTCCCTATCAGAGAAACTCAATAAATTAATAAGTATAACTCCTTCAAAAGAAAGCAGTATCATGCAAAAAGAAAACAGCATTAATGGAAAACCTCAATCCCTAAATACAAAGTCACCATTAGAATCAAATCTATTTGATAAGCCAACAACACAGAAAAATAATCCACTGTCAAATATAATAAGACATTTACTCATTAACCCATCCAGTTCAGAGAAAACACTTATAGATCAACTAAAGGAGTATCCAGAACAGCTTAGTAAAAGCATTCAATTACTACAGGAACAGGGCGGTAATAGCCAAGAAAAAATTATGCAGCATTTAATTGGACAACAACTAATAAATCATCAAGATAAGAATTTATTACTAAATTTAGAAATTCCTATTTTCTTCCCTCAATATAAAAAGTCCATTCCCGCTTATCTTAATATAAGAAGAGATAGCAATAGTGAATCTAAGAATAATGATTTTTCAGTAAAGAACTATAAAATTAGCTTTATAATATCTTTAGAAAAACGCGGTATTATTAAGGCAGAGACTTTTATCAGTACAGGGCGAATTAAAATCTTATTTACATGTAATAAAAAAGAGACTACAGGGCTTATAGAATCAGAATTTATTAACTTAAAAGAAGGTCTTGAAGATATTGGTATTAGTGTAGAAAAGCCTATTATTAAGTACTCTAATATAAACTCAGATAGTATAAATACTGTATTGAATAGTAATTTTGGAATAGACCACAGTCAAATTGATGATTTCCTACATATTGATATCAAAGTATAAAATAGATCTCCACTTGAAAGCGAGAGTTTTAGTAACACCGTGGAGATAAACTTATATAAACTAAAGGAGTTAATTACAAATGGCTAGTAATGACAAAAACAATAAGGCAAAACTAAAAGCCGCTGCTATAAGTTATGATCTAAATAAAGATAATGCCCCTAAAATCATTGCCAGTGGACAGGGTACTATCGCAGAAAAAATAATAGAAGCAGCTCGTGAAAATGATATCACAATAGAGGAAAACCAGGATATTATCGATATCCTAGTTCAATTAAACAT
>JBDNGI010000202.1:0-8254 GCA_041689345.1 Halanaerobiales bacterium | reverse complement strand
GTTCAGTTCTTTTCCCCATTTTTCGGATAATAAATTAAGGTAAGATATGTCCATTTTAATACCGTTTAATTCCAATTCAGCCAGCACTTCTACAAGAGGTAGCTCTATTTCATTAGATAGCTTTACTAAATTAACTTCTTTCAATTTCTCATCTAATATATCTTTTAGCTGAAATAATTTTGATAAAATTAAGCCGTTCTTTCTTATTTCTGATATATCTTCAGGCAAAACAAGATTCAATTCTTTTTTTAATTGTTCCTCTAATGACGGCAGTTTATCAGATGGATTTAATAAATATGTAGCCAGAAGGGGATCAAATATCAATCCAGATAAGTTTATTCCTTGATTTTTCAAGATTATCTGTGTTTCTTTTGCATGTAATATATATTTTTTTATATCATTATTTTGGAAAACATCGGAAAACAACTCAAAAACTTGATCATTAGAGGGTAATGAATATATATTTTTTTCATCTAGAGCAATAAGAAAACCATTTACATTAGCGCTAACAGGGTAATTATAATTATCTAACAAAATATCCAAGGCCATATTCCCCTGTTTTTTAATTTGATCTATTAACTTAATAATTTTTTTTTGATCATCAATTTCTTTAAATGATATTGTATCAAGTTCAATTTTCTCATTTTCTCTAAATTTATCTAAAAGACTGCTAAATCCAAGTCGCTCCAATAAAGGCATTAATACCTTCCGATTAGGTTCACCCATTTTACACTCAATGAAATCAACATCTACAGGAACATCAGTTATTATTGTACCTAACATCTTACTCATTTTAGCCTGTTCAACATATTTTTCTAGATTCTCTTTACGCTTCTTGCCAGATACCTTATCAATATTTTCTAAAACATTTTCCAGTGAATAAAATTCTTTAAGAAGAGATATGGAAGTCTTTTCTCCAATACCTGGTACACCGGGAATATTATCAGAACTATCACCCATCAACCCCTTCATATCTCTCAATTGATCTGGTTCTATCTCATACTTTTCCTTAACCTTTTTTAAATCATACTTAACTAAATCTGTTATCCCTCTACGAGTATAGAAGATATTAATTTTATCGCTTACTAATTGTAATGCATCCCTATCGCCTGTTACTATTTTTACATCTAGATTCTTACCCTCACCTATTTTAGCTAGTGTACCTATAAGGTCATCTGCTTCAAATCCTTCTTTGCTAACGATAGGTATATTTAGACCCTTTAACAGAGTTTTGATTAAAGAAAACTGTGGGCTCAACTCATCAGGCATTTTCTTTCTATTACCCTTATAATCCTCAAACTCTTGATGTCTAAAGGTAGGGGCCTTTTTATCAAAGGCTACGATTAAATAATCAGGACTTTCATCTTCAATTAATCTAAATAACATTCTTGCAAAACCAAAAACAGCATTTGTATATTCATTATCATTATTTTGCAATAATGGCAAGGCATAAAAAGCCCTATGTGCTAGACTATGCCCATCTAATAAAAACAACTTTTCACTCAAAACACATCACTCCTCCATCTATATATATTCCCCAAAAACATTAAAAAACCTGCAAAAAAAAATAGCAGATAATTATCTCATAATTATTTAAAAAACATTAAACCGGCCATCAATGACAGCCGGATTAATATTTAATATTGTAAAGTAATATTTTATTTTCCAAATAAGGCAAAACTCATCTTAATCAAATCTTCTTTAAACAATAATAATCTACTTATAAATATTAGACATATTAAGGTGTTCTAATTCAATATCAGATAAGGCAGCGAATACCTCTTTCACCCTTGGTTCTGGAGCATTTTTAGCCAGATCCAGATAAAAATTAATTGCTTTTTGTTCATGGTCATGGGCCTCTACAAAACGCTGCTGATCATTATCAGGTATATCAACTTCTGGTAAAGCTCCTTCTTCTATTCCTAACATATCTGCAATTAGTTCTGCATGTTCAGATTCTTGTTTCCCCAAACGCTTAAAGATAGTCTTTGATATTTGATTTTCTGCATTATCCGCACACTTTTTATAAAATGCAGTATTATTATTTTCTAATTCTAAGGCATGTTGCATTTTTTTTCTACTATCATCTGACATATCTACAATACCATAATCTATATATTCTGCAGCAGATATTAAATTTTTTCCAGGTGCACCACAATAAGGACACCTGTCAGCTGCCTCAGTCCCCAGATATGTTTCTCCACATATTTGACATCTCCATGGTTTCATATATAATCACTTCCTTTATATTGTTTTACGATGATTTCTTGTATTATTATTCGTTCCGTATATTTGTTAACATAGGAATTAAACGTCCCCGAAGCCAAGTTGAGATGCACTCTTCTTCAATTATAGGGAATTTTCCCAGAGATCATGAACTGTGCAATATTCTCTGACAGATTTAATTTCCGAGATAGCTAAATTGAATATCGCCTCAGGCTTTTTATCTGGAGACAATTCTTTCTTATATACACTATCGGTAGTCATAACCTCTATAAACTTAATATAATGGTCTTCTGTCATTGGATGTTCAACATCCCCGACTTTTACTAATACCCCATCTTCTGTTTTGCTAATAACAGGAACATGTTTCTCATTCCCTTTATCTTCAGTTTTAGCAGTCAATTTATCCATATCCTGACCACAACAAACCAAAGCAGGCTGTCCTTCATGGACAATCTCAACAACATTACCACAAACATTACACTTATATAGTTCTCTTACTTTCGTCATTAAAACACTCTCCCTTTAAATTTTTTGTAATTAATTAATCTCTGTACGAATTTATATTCTAACAACTAATAATTTAAATAAAATTTAATATTCTTCCATATGATACCATTCTGCATCTTCCAACCATGTATTTGGTCTGTTAACCATTTTTACAATATTCTCCATGATATGCTGGTGTTTAGTTTCTTCGCGAGCTAATTGCCGAAATGTTTTTTCCACATGTTCAAGATTGCTTTCTTCTGCTTTGGATAAGTAGAAGGCTTTACTTTTTTCCTCTAATTCTACTGCCTGTTTATATATATGTACTTCTTCAGTTGGCAAGGTATTATCATCTAAGTTATCTGCCATCATTTGGAAAGTATTTTTTGCAGTATCAATAACATCAGACTCTTGATGATCAATTTTCTTTTCTGATATTAACTCTTTAATGATTTCCTCATGCTTTTTTTCTTCATCTGCTAAATCCTTAAATAGAGATTTTAGAAATTTATTATCTGTATTTTTACTTCTTTCCAAATAATAATCCCTATTTTCTTTTTCAAAATTTACTGCAAACTCAAAAATATCCATAGTAATCTCCCCTTATTTAGTTCCATTTTAAGTCTAAAAATTAATATATGGAAATTAGAAAATGCTTAGCTAATTTTTAAATTGATACTATTAATAACCATTACTATTCGTAGTATAACTTAAATAAATTTAGCTGTCAAGTGAATCTCTTCACCCTCTTTTATCTTAGACATAGAATTTAGGCTATTACCAGAACACTATTTTGGTATATATTTCATCTTAAATATATTAAAAATCCACTAAGTATAAGTATGGGAATCAAGATTATATCTCTTGATTCCCATACTTAAAAAAATCCCTAAATTTTACTAAGATATTTCATATCTTTACCTTCCTAGTAGCTATTGTTATAATAGTTAACATTATTCCAAGCTATTAGGATAACACGACCTTCTATGCATAATACACTTGATCATTAAAATAATAATTTTCAACATTATCGATTACCCGTCCATTTGTAACTATAGAACCCTCAAGAATATCACAGTTATCTCCAACAACAGTAATCCCCTTATCTTTCTTTTTAATTTGACTTAACCCTATTCTTACATTGTTACTTACTCTAGATTTACTACCAATAATAGCTTTTTCTATAACAGTATTATTGCTTATTTCTACATCTGGAAGTATTACTGAATTTTTAACAACTGTATCAGGACCAATTTTTACATTCTTAAAGATCACTGAATTAATAATTGTTCCTTGTATATTTGCACCACTACCTATCATACTATTTTTAATAACAGCCTTTTTGACTATATGCTGTGGTTTAACTATTGAATTAGCAGAATAAATAGGCCATTCTTTATCATATAAAAGATCTTTATTCTCTTCTTTCAACAAATCCATATGGGCTTCCCAATAGCTATCTATTACTCCAATATCCTTCCAATAGCCATCAAAACGATAGGCATAAACTGACCTATTATCTTCAATCATCCTGGGTATAATATGTTTACCAAAATCAGTATCTTTTTCTTGATTAGATAGATAGTTTTTCAGCACATCCCATTTATATATGTATATCCCCATCGAAGCAAGGTTACTTTTCGGATACTTAGGTTTTTCCTGAAATTCATCTATTCTCATTTTTTCATCTGCATTAAGTATTCCAAAGCGAGATGCATCTTTTATTGGAACAGGAACCACAGCAATAGTTATATCCGCATCTTTCTTTTTATGATAATTTAGCATACTTAAATAATTCATTTTATAAATATGGTCCCCCGATAAAATTAAAACATCCCTAGGATTATAATGTTCGAGATATTCATAATTATGATATACAGCATTGGCAGTACCCTTATACCAAATCATATCATTACTAATAGTATAAGGTGGCAATATCGTAATACCTCCACTCATTCTGTCTATATTCCATGATCTAGCCATCTTCAAATAAGAATTCAGTATAAATGGTTTATACTGAACAAGAACACCAATAGTATTAATACCTGAATTAACACAATTACTTAAAGCAAAATCTATTATCCTATATTCCCCTCCAAATGGTAGAGCAGGTTTGGCAATATCTTTTGTTAATGGATTCAATCTACTACCCTGTCCACCAGCTAATATTATAGCAACTACATCTTTTCGATTCATAAAAATCCCCCTTGTTTAATTGTAAATAATCTATAATGCTGTAAAATTATTCAAGTTCAAAGCATTCTAAAACACTACACCATCAATAATATGAGACTAGTAATAAAAAGATTACTATTCATGAATATGTTGTAATATTAAAAATCATTAAAAAAACAAAAAAACCCCTATCACTGCAGTGATAGGGGTTTTACCGATATTTATGATAAGTCAAAATCATCTTTTTCTTTAAGAGAGGAACTTTAAATATCTAATACCTCGTTCATACTTCCTGTTCTATATCCTTCAATATCCATTGTAACATAAATATAGCCAATTTCCTTCAGTCTCTCAACTATCTCTTCTCTATCTTTAAGGAATAAAGACATATCTTCAGGCAGTATTTCTATTCTTGCTGTGTTGTCATCATGATGTCTAACACGTAGTTGTTGAAAATCATATTTTTGTAAAAATTCCTCAGCTAGATCAACCATAGTTAGATTTTCAATCTTTATCTCATCACCATAAGGAAAACGTGATGATAAACAGGCAAAAGATGCCTTCTCCCATGTAGGTAAACCAAGTTTTTTTGATATAACCCTGATATCATCTTTAGTAAATTCACCCTCTTTTAGTGGGCTTGTTACTTTTAACTCTCGAGCAGCCTTCAAACCAGGCCGGTAATCATGTATATGATCATCATAATTTGATCCATCAGCAACATATTTAAATACCTGCTCCTTTGCAATTCGAATAACTTCAGAAAATAATTCATGTTTACAGTAATAACATCTTAATTTATCATTTTGAGCAAACCTTTCATTTTCTAATTCTGATGTATATGTTATAATATGTTTTACACCTATAGATTTAGCCAGTTCTTTTGCTTCTTCTAATTGTTTTTTAGGATAAGTTTCAGATCTAGAGGTAACAGCTAAAACTTTTTCTGGGCCAAGTACATCACTGGCTACTTTTAATAAAAATGTACTATCAACACCACCAGAAAAGGCAATTACCAATTTACCCATATCTTCTATAATATCTTTCAGTTTTTCATACTTTTTTTCTAATTCTGCACTAACAACAGTATCAATTTTCACAGTAATCACTCCATCACTTTATTTTTTTTATTTAAAGAAATCCTTTTCACTATTTTATTGTAATCGTGCCAAAAATTTATTGGTACGTTCCTGTACAGGATTTAAAAATAACTCTTCAGGCAAGCCCTCTTCAACAAACCCTGATCAATAAATATAATTTTATCTGCAACCTCTCTAGCAAAAGACATCTCATGTGTTACCACCAACATAGTCATCCCTTCAGCAGCTAAATCCTTAATAACCTTTAATACCTCGCCAATTAATTCAGGGTCCAAGGCAGAAGTGGGTTCATCAAGCAAAAGAATTCTGGGATTAGTAGCGATTGCTCGAGCTATACCAACTCTCTGTTTTTGACCACCTGATAGTGAAGCAGGGTAAGAATCTTTCTTTTCATATAAACCTACTTTTTTAAGTAGATCATTACCAAGTATCTCAGCCTTTACAGCAGAAACCCCTCTCTCAATACGTAAGGATTCTGTAATATTCTGTAGTGCAGTCTTATTTTTAAATAGATTATAACTTTGAAAAACCATGCCTGTCTTCTCTCTCAAAAAATTGATACTATTTTTATCTATATTAGTGAAAGAGACAGATAAATTATCTAATTTAATATTACCACTATCTGCGGCTTCTAGATAATTTATACACCTGAGCAATGTCAATTTACCAGAACCACTGGGGCCAGAATAGACATAGGGAACAGTAAAGTCATATTTCCTTTTCCTATTATCTGTTTCAGCAACCTGATTAACAATCATATCAAATTTACCGGCTTCTAACGCTCCAAACATACCAGACCACATAGTTGGTACAAATTCAATCTGGTAATCTATCCTGTCAGCTATTTCCCGGGCCACTTCTACATCATATCCAGTAAGTACTCCATTCTC
This sequence comes from Halanaerobiales bacterium, assembly GCA_041689345.1. Taxonomy (GTDB): domain Bacteria; phylum Bacillota; class Halanaerobiia; order Halanaerobiales; family DTU029; genus JBDNGI01. The sequence continues at coordinate 1,377 of JBDNGI010000202.1, read as the reverse complement.
ATTTTCAAAATTAAATGGTGGGTATGTACCCTCTACTCCTACTTTTAAAACTTTTTCGTCATTTTCTCCCCCACAACCCACTAATATACCTATAAGTACAACTATAAGTCCTGTAAATAAAATTTTTCTCTTCATAAATTTTCATCTCTTAATTTGTTTTGTTATTGTTGAGTAATTTAATATGTTTTGTCAACTTAATTATAAAGAAAAACCCTATAAATGTCAACAAAAAATCCAACCTTTTATAAAAAAGGTTGGATTTTTTTATAAATATAACAAAATATAGATGATTCTACTGCAAAAAATTATATTTAGCATAGCTGAACTTTTAAAATACTTTTCAGAGATTTAAAGATTAATATCAACTCTATCATAAAGTAATTTTACTATTCTTTCTTTTAAACCATTTTATGATTTCATGAGCAGATAAAAATACTCCACCAGCTAATATGATCCTAAACCAGTCAGCTATTGTAACAGCTGAGAATCCAAGATATCTACTAATAGCAGGGATATAAATTACTACCAACACCATAAAAATTGATATCAATATTGAATACAACATCTTTTTATTACTAAAAAATGTCTTACTGAAGAATGTTATCTTTTCATAACGACGTGACATAATGTTAAACCACTGGCAAACAACTATTGTTAAATATGAAATTGTAGTAGCCCTACTATATAGTAGATGACTTTCTGTTAAAGCACTACCATTCATCATATTAAATATACCAAAGCTAATAAAAGCCAATCCACCCATTAATATACCAAGAAATAGAATTTCTGTAAAACTATTTTTATTTACGATATGTTCATCTTGCTCCCGTGGTGGTGATGTCATTAGGTCTTTAGACCCTGGATCAAAGGTTAGTGCTGTCAATGGTAATATCTCTGCTAATAAATCGATAGAGAGTATTTGAATGGTCAGGATTGGTATTGGCCATTTAAATAAAGCGGCCGCTAACAAACCAAGCAATACGATAGCTAACTCGCCCCCATTACTAGTGAGTGAAGCAAGAACCGTCTTTTTTAAATTATTATAAATAATCCTACCTTTTCTTATTGCATGAACTAAAGTGGGATAACTATCATCAAGGAGAACTAGTTCAGCAGCTTCTTTTGAAACATCTGTCCCCATCTGACCCATGGCAACACCTATATGGGCACTCTTTAGAGCAGGGGCATCATTCACACCATCGCCGGTAACTGCTACAATCTTACCCATATCCTTCAGGTTCTTAACAATCCATAATTTATCTTCAGGTGAAACACGAGAGAAAATTATTGAATCATGTTCGTTCATCATCTCCTTTAATTCAAAGGCAGACAGTTCATTTAAATCCTCACTGCTTAATACAGGTACCTCTTGATCAT
>JBDNGI010000201.1:0-3800 GCA_041689345.1 Halanaerobiales bacterium | reverse complement strand
TAAGATCTTTTTACCAACAACTTCTTCTGCTTGGTATTGCTTGGCCACACCTGCAACTAACTGCCGCTTTTCCTCACCAAGATCCACCTGCAATTTTAATAATTTATTACTTCCCTCTATCTTTTCTGCCTCTATTACCTCTGCAACCCTTATATCAACTTTGCTAAAATCGTCGAAACTAATCAATTGTCTCTCCCCTTTTGGCTCTTTATTGTCTTGTTGCTTAGTCTTCGTTTTCTGTTTCTTATTATTCTTCTTGCGTTCTTCAAGTATTTCAAAATATTCTTCTATATCTATTCTGGGAAAAATAGGATTGGCTTCATTTACTTTAATGCCAGCTTTAACCCCTCCCCAGACAGTTAAATCATCCCAAGTTAAGTCTCTTATCACTTGTTCCATACCCAACTGTTCTCCCATTTGATAGGGAGTCTCAACCATAAATGGTTTAAGGGCCCCTGCAATAATTCTCAGGGCTTCAACTAGATTATAAAGTACTGTTCCTAATCTATCCTTTTTATCCTCATCTCTACCTAAAATCCATGGTGTAGTCTGGTCAATATACTTATTAGTCCTTCTAACAAGGACCCACAGTTCTTCTAGGGCAACAGTATATTTTAAGTCTTCCATATGTTCTTCAACATTTGATATGGTTTCCAGTGCACAGTTTTTTAGTTGATCATCAACAGCCTCTTCAGGACCAGCCTCTGGAACAATACCATTAAAATATTTATCGATCATACTGATAGTTCTATTTAGTAAATTACCCAAATCATTAGCCAGATCAAAATTTATCCTTTGAATTAAGGCTTCCGTTGAATAGGTGCCATCTGTACCAAAAGCTACCTCTCTTAAAAGGTAATATCTAATTGGATCAATTCCAAAGTCGTCTATAAGTATATTCGGATCGACAACATTACCCTTTGATTTGGACATTTTCCCACTTTTTGATAATAACCAGCCGTGTCCAAATACCTTTTTAGGTAAAGGTTGTTCCAGGGCCATTAATATAATCGGCCAGATTATAGTATGGAAACGTAATATATCTTTTCCAACTAAATGCAGATCAGCCGGCCAATATTTCTGATAATTTTCCTGATCAGTCTCATAGCCTATGGCAGTAATATAATTGCTTAATGCATCAATCCAGACATAGATAACATGATCTTCATCAAAAGGTACCGGTACACCCCAATCAAAGGTAGTTCTGGATACACTGAGGTCATCTAAACCCTGTTCAATAAAGCTAACCATCTCATTACGTCTGGTTCCCGGTTGTATAAAATCTGGATTGTTTTTAATATGTTCCAGCAATTTATCTGCATATTTACTCATTTTAAAGAAATAGCTAGTCTCTTCAACCCACTCTACTTCACGTCCACAATCAGGACATACCTTAGCATCATCATTATCCTCCAGTTGCCTATCTGTCCAGAAAGTTTCACAAGGAGTACAGTACGATCCCTCATATTTCCCCTTATATATATCACCTTTATCATATAATTTTTTGAATATCTCCTGAACTACTTTTTCATGCCTTTCTTCAGTTGTCCGTATAAAATAATCATATTCAACACCCAGTCTCTCCCATAGAGATTTAAAGGTAGCCACAATTTCATCAACATATTCCTTGGGCTCTTTGCCCACTTCAGCTGCTTTGCGCTGTATTTTTTGACCATGTTCATCTGAACCTGTCAGAAACATAGTATCAAAACCCCGCATTGCCTTATATTTAGTGATAGTATCAGCAGCAACTGTAGTATAAGCGTGTCCGATATGTAACTTATCACTTGGATAATAAATAGGAGTTGTAACATAAAACGTATCTTTTGACATAAATTTTGCCCCTTTCTTTTATAATTTAATTTAACTTTTAATATCTACATCAATAGCAATTGCCTCTTTATAGACATCTCTTTTAGGCAGTTCCCTTATTTCAGCTACTTTTTTGATGGCCTTTTTCTTACTCATACCTTGATTTACAAATAACTGGACATGTTCTAGAAGTTCCAGCTCTTCCCAGCCCTCTTTTTCTACATTAATATTCTGATTTCCTTCAATTACTATGACTATTTCACCTTTTATTTCCATATCATCTAGCTGTGATAATATATTGTCAGTATCACCATATATTTTTTCTTCATGTAATTTGCTTAATTCCCTGATGATTGCAATCTTTCTTTTGTTCATAATCCCTTTTAAATCCTTCAATGTATCTTTAACACGATAAGGAGATTCATAGATAATAATTGTTCTTTTCTCTGCTTTTAATTCCTCTAACTGTTCTTCTCTTTCTTTACCTTTTCGAATTAAAAAACCCTCAAAAACAAACTTGCTGGTATCCACACCTGACACGACAAGGGCATTTACTGCTGCAGTAGGTCCTGGTATGGGTATTACCTCAACACCTTCTTCTATTGCCCTTTTTACTATTATTAAACCAGGATCTGATATCCCCGGCATCCCTGCATCACTAACCAACGCTATAGATTTGCCTGATTTTAATAATCCTAGTAATTTTCTAGCCTTCTCTATTTCATTATGTTCATGATAGCTTTCAAGCTTATTGTTTATCTCGAAATAGTTCAATAATTTAATAGTTCGTCTGGTATCTTCAGCAGCTATTAAATCTACACCCTCTAATACCTGCAAAGCCCTGTACGTTATATCATCCAGATTCCCAATGGGGGTTCCACAAATATACAACTTGCCAGCTTGAACATAATCCTTTGTATTAGTCACACTGATCCTCTCCATATATCTCTTTTACTTCCATAGTATATTCTTTAGAGTCTACCTCATAAACTACAAGTACAGGTTCAATATTAATACCCGGACGTGACCCTTTTTGAGCCTCAATTAAAAAAATCTTGGGCGCTGTTTTCAACCTGGATTGTATAAAACGCAGTCTCTTAGGTTCCAAATTGTACTTTTTCATCAAAAATACAACTTCACTAAGACGATTAGCCTTGTGTACCATAGTCATCTTACCAGCAAACCTTAAAATAGCAGCCCCTTGGCAGATAACATCTTCCAGTGTTCCATAGAGCTCATGCCTGGCAATTGCTTTTTCTTTTCCAAGGGTTATTTTCCCATTACTAACAGGGGTATAAGGTGGGTTTGTAATCACTAAATCTACACTACCATAATCAATGATCTGACTAGTTTCTCTAAAGTCACCCTTAATTATATCTATTTTACTAGCAAGATTATTTAATTCGACACTTCGCTTTGCTAGATCAACTAATTTTCCCTGTATTTCAATCCCTATAACCTTGCCAGGTTTCTGTTTGAATACTAAAAGCAGCGGAATAACTCCACTGCCAGTTCCAAGATCCACCACTATATCTCCGGATTTAACGGAAGTGAAATCCGCCAGAAATACAGAGTCATTTCCAAACTTAAAGTAAGTAGATTCCTGGATAAGGTATAATTTTTCAGGGATTAATGTAGTAATTTCTTCCATGACCCTACTCCTCAAGCTGATTATCTATAAGTTTTTGACAAAAAAGACAGTCACCCTTACGCCTCTCAGCAAAGCTAGGATGACATATATGATATCCCTCATTATATAAATAGAGCAAATTAGAATATGCTTCCCCTTTTTTGTCCTTCTTACGATCAAAGACAATATCTTTCAGCTCACCATTTTCATTCTTTAACTCTTTATTTTCTTTATATAGTTGATATGTTATATCTTTCAGTTTTTGGAACCTACCAGACATCTCCTCCAACTGTTCCTGAAAATAGGCTAATGCACTTAATACTTCTTCATTCATTAAGCTCAGCCCCTATTCTTCCGG
>JBDNGI010000200.1:0-6073 GCA_041689345.1 Halanaerobiales bacterium | reverse complement strand
TCAAATATTATTCTATATAATTTTTCTATAATTTTTTAAATAAAGATTGCAAGTTAAAGCAGGATTTTATCAACTTATATAAAATAATATAATTATGCATAAAAATTTATTAATATAAGAAATAGAGTGGAGGAATATATAATGAAGATTGTAAGGTTTAGTTATCAAGGAGAAATAGGATATGGCAAATTGACTGATGATCAAGTATATAAAATAAATGGTGATATATTTAATCAATATCAAATTACATCTGAGAAAATAGCTTTAAAGGACGTAGAATTACTTAGTCCAGTTCAACCACCAAATGTTATAGCAATAGGAGTTAATTATAAAAAACATGCTAAAGAAAGCGGGCATAACTTACCAGATAAACCAGTTATATTTATTAACGCAACAAATTCAGTTGTCGGACCTGAACCTAATATTATATTACCTAGCCCTGCTCCAGATGAAGTTGATTATGAAGCAGAATTGGCTATTATAATTGGGAAAAAAGCAAAAAATATTAGTAAAGATAAGGTTGGAGAATATATCCTAGGTTATACTTGTGCTAATGATGTAAGTGCCCGTGACTGCCAGCGTAGAATAGATAAACAATGGGCTAGAGGTAAATCATTTGATACATTCTGTCCATTAGGTCCATGGATTGAGACAGAATTATCTGCAGATAATTGTAATATTAAATCCAGATTAAATAATAAAACTATGCAGGATTCTAATACATCAGACTTAATTTTTGATACTAGTCAAATAGTAAGTTATATCTCAAAAAATATGACTCTATTACCAGGTACAGTTATATTAACAGGTACTCCTGAGGGTGTAGGATTTGCTAGGAAACCAGCAGTTTTTTTACAGAAGGGAGATACAATTGAAATCGATATTGAAGGTATCGGTGTTTTAAGAAATAAGGTTATAGTAGAAAATTGATAAAATGGTATAACTTATATTTAAGCAAACTTGTCGGCATTTATCCTCACTGGTTGAGGTACTAAAGGATAAGCTAAATAGACCCTTAAAGTAGATAAAAAAGGAGATGGAGAAGATGGATAATCTAATTATTCCAGAAAATTACCAATCATTACTGTCAATACGAGACACAGAAATTGCTATTAAAAAACTAAAAGATCACTTTGAAAGGAAACTTGCAGAAGTTTTAAACCTTACCAGAGTTTCTGCACCATTATTTGTGGATAGAGATTCAGGTTTAAATGATAATTTAAATGGTGTTGAGAGACCGGTAGGCTTTGATATTAAAGCCATTAAGGGTATTAATATAGAAATAGTCCAGTCCCTTGCAAAATGGAAGAGACTAGCCTTAGATCAATATGAATTTGAAAAAGGCGAAGGTTTATATACTGATATGAATGCTATTCGTAGAGATGAGGATTTAGATAACCTTCATTCAATATACGTAGATCAGTGGGACTGGGAAAAGGTAATTGCAAAGAGAGAAAGGAATATTGATAATTTAAAAGATATAGTTAAGGATATTTATACAGTATTTAAAGAGATAGAGCAATACTTACATAATTTATATCCACAAATTAAACCAATACTTCCTAAAGATATTTACCTAATAACAACTCAAGAATTAGAGGATAAATATCCAGAGTTATCTCCAAAGGAGAGAGAAGACGCAATTGCCAAAGATAAGAAGGCTGTATTTATAATGGAGATTGGTGGTCTATTAAATTCAGGAATAAGGCATGATGGACGGGCTCCAGATTATGATGACTGGCAACTTAATGGTGATATTATATTTTGGTCTCCTGTTCTTGATAGGGCCTTTGAAGTCTCATCAATGGGTATTAGGGTTGATGAAGATACTCTAAAAAAACAACTAAAAATTTCTGACAATGAAGAGAGACTTAATTTGTCATTTCATAAAAAAATTCTAAACAAAGAATTGCCATATACAGTAGGTGGTGGCATTGGGCAATCTAGAATATGTATGTTTTTCTTAAAAAAAGCCCATGTAGGAGAAGTTCAATCAACAATTTGGCCTGAAGAAATGTATAACTTGTGTAACAAAGCAAATATATTTTTGTTATAGATATTCAAAACAAATAAGAGATATAAAAGACGACCACTATTAAAATGGTCGTCTTTTGAGTATTTTATTACTTTCAGTTGCAGTATTCTTAAATTAACTTAGTGGTTTATATTGCAAAGATTAGCTTTCATATTTATTTTAGATTTATTATTTTAAAATAATTTGGTGATAAGTTTTTTTGCCTTTTCTCAGCATAAGTGTATTGTCATCATCTTTAAAGTGTTCAAGTGTAATATCTAAACCATTATCATTTATCTGTACATCGTCAATATATATACCACCCTGTTTAATAAGCCTTCTTGCTTCACCGTTTGATGATGCTAGGTTTATATCATTTAATAAATGTACAATATAATATCCTTCTTGGAATTTTTGCCTATCAATTTCAGTAGAAGGAGCAGAAGCTGTTAGATCGCCACCATCACTAAATAAGGCTTGTGCTGCTTTCTCTGCTTTTTTCGCTTCTTCATCACCATGTACTATCTTTGTGACTTCATAAGCTAATACTTCTTTCGCTTTATTTATTTCAGCACCCTGCAAAGAACCAAGTCTTGTAACTTCTTCCATTGGTAAAAATGTGAGAAGAGCTAAACACTTTTCTACATCTTCATCATTTACATTACGCCAATATTGATAGAAATCATATGGCGGTGTTTTTTCAGGATCTAACCATAAGGCGCCTTTTTCTGTTTTTCCCATTTTCTTACCTTCACTGGTTGTGAGAAGGGTAAAAGTAAGGACATTTGCACTTGCTTTTTCTTTTTTTCTAATCAGGTCAATTCCACCAAGCATATTAGACCACTGATCATCTCCACCTACCTGTAAAGTACAATTGTACTTTCTGTTTAATTGTAAAAAATCATAAGCCTGCATGACCATGTAATTAAACTCTAATAAGGTAAGTCCGACTTCCATTCTTGACTTATAACATTCTGCTGATAACATTCTATTTACTGAAAAGTGTACTGCAATATCCCTCAAAAAAGGCAGGTATTCTAAACCCCTAAGCCATTCAGCATTATTTACCATAATTGCTTTATCGTCAGAGAAGTCTAGAAAATTAGATATTTGATCCTTAATAGAATCAGCATTACTATCAAGTTCTTCAGTAGTCAACATTTTTCTCATATCATTTTTCCCTGTTGGATCTCCGATAGAAGCTGTGCCTCCACCTACTAATGTTATGATTTTGTGTCCGGCTTCTTGTAGATGGCTAAGTGCCATTAATGTAAGAAAATGACCTACATGTAAGCTGTCAGCAGTAGGGTCATAGCCACAGTACATAGTTACTTTTTTGTTTTCTAAATTATCCCTTACTTCATCTTGATTACTACACTGAGCAATGAAGCCCCTTTCTTGCAATACATCAAAAACATTTTTCAATTTAAATACCCCCTAAAAATTTAATCAAATTAAATAATTATGGCTAAGATTCAGATTGAAATTATTTATCAACAATGTTCTAATTCCACCTGAATCAGTCTTCTTATATAAAGTGTGTTCTTAGTTTCAGAGGGAGTTTTTATCTCCCACTGAAACTTAGTAAAACGAATGCAGTAGCTTAGTGTCGTTTATCCCCACTTTAGTAGAAGTGGGGGTTTTAGCGGCAGTTAGCTATGGATAAAATAAAAAGACTAACATCCAAATAAGGACGAGAGTCTCGTGGTACCACCTTAAATTTACATCTACCGTAATATAAATGATATAATATAATTATTAAAATATAGATGTCTTTAATTCACGTTAACGGATGAGAACGTAATACTTTCGTATTGAAACCTAGATTGTAATTCACATCCTTATTCAAACAGGCTTTTCAGCAAACAGCCTGCTCTCTAAATTTATTGAATAAAGAGTTACTATATCTATCTTAGTATTATTTTGTATTTTTAATTTATATTATTATAATATAGATATTTTGTCAAGGATATTAGGAAATTATTGTGTAATATTATTATAGTTTTTATAATAATCCTTTAATTATTCATGAAAAAAATAAATACTCCATAATAAGCAGGAAAAATAAAGTATTGATAGAATAATATCTTTATGTAATAAATTTAAAAAACTGTTTGAAAACTCTCAGATTCTAATTAAAGTTAAAAAATGCATTATAAAATATTCCAGTTTTTTTATCTCAACAGCGTTATTAAGAATCCTGCATTTACAAATAGTAGTGAGTGGCGTCTGGAAATTAGTGTGACTATGATTTAGATGGTATAAAAGTTCCATCTAAACCATGTCTTCTTTATATAAGGGTGGTGTTAAAAAGTGATATTAGGTATAGATATTGGTGGTACTACAACAGATATTGTTGGTTTTAAAGACAATGAAATCTTGGGTTTTTTGAGTGTTAAGGCGAGTGATCCTATAGCATCCGCTTCTGGTGCTTTAGGTAAATTTGTTAGTGTATATGATTTATCTTTAGATGAAATTGAAAAAATAGCCATTACAGGTGTAGGTTCTTCATATATTAATTTAGATTTATTTGGTATTAAAACTATCAAAGTAAATGAGTTTGAATCTATTGGATTTGGCGGCACATATCTATCGGATTTAGATCAGGCCATTGTAGTTAGTATGGGAACAGGTACTGCTATAGTTAAAGTAAAAAAAGGTAGCGTTAAACACCTTGGAGGCTCCGGAGTTGGTGGTGGTACTTTACTTGGGCTTGGTAAAGGCTTATTAAATACGGTAGATTTTAATAATATTGTTGAAATGGCTGAAAATGGTGACATAAGTACAATTGACTTACAATTAGCTGATATTTCTCAAATTACTATAGGTAGTTTAAAAAAGGAGATTACGGTATCTAACTTCGGGAAATTTACTGATAAAGCAAATAAGAATGATCAAGCATCAGGAATATTAAATATGATTTTTCAGACTATAGGTATGATGTCTATCTTTGCTGCTAAAATAGAACAAGATAAAAATATTATTTTTACTGGTAAATTAGCTAAGATTGAATATGGGCAAAATATTTTAAATGGATTAATCAGTTCTAATTTCTTTGTAGGTAATTTTAAATTTCCTAAATATGCGGAATACTCTACTGCAATTGGTGCTGCTATATGCCTTTTGAAAGATAAGTAGTTAAGTAAGTATTTAATCTATATAAATACCTTAAATTTAACTTGAAGACTAATATAAATGGGGATGGTAAAAATAAAGAAAAGTGAAAGAGTATCTTATTATACACATTTATTCGGGCTTTTGTTAGCAATACTCGGAACAATTATTTTGATATATATATCAAAAAATAGTAATTATAAAATAATTATTTCGATTATTTATGGGGTTTCTGTAATTTCCTTATTTCTGTCAAGTTCTCTATATCATGCCTTTAAAAAGAAAGAGGATGAAATTTCCTTTTGGCGTAAATTAGATCATTTTGCTATATTTATAATGATCGCAGGCACATATACACCTGTAAGTTATTTCTATTTAAGTGGTTATTGGAAATGGATAATAATATCAATTCAGTGGTTTTTGGTATTTTGTGGATTTTTCTTCAAATTCTATTATCTAAAGGCACCTAGGTATGTATATACTATAATATATTTAATAATGGGGTGGAGTGGAATAATACCTATAAAACAATTTTTAGTTACAATGCCAAAGAACTCTATAATATTCTTAATACTAGGTGGTTTATCTTTTACGATTGGTGCAGTTTTTTACATGCTAAAAAAACCAAAAATAAAATATTTTGGATTTCATGAAATATTTCATGTATTTATATTATTAGGTGGTTTTTTTCATTACCTACTTGTATATAACGCTATTATAAGTAATTAAATAAATTTTGAGTAAATAAAAAGCCGTAATTATATTATATAATTACGGCTTTAGTTATGTCTATTTTTAGTTAATAATGGAGCTAACGATCGGACTTGAACCGATAACCTGCTGATTACAAGTCAGCTGCTCTCCCAATTGAGCCACGTTAGCATGAAAATGGCAGGGGCGGCAGGACTTGAACCCGCAGCCAACGGATTTGGAGTCCGCTACTCT
>JBDNGI010000199.1:0-3941 GCA_041689345.1 Halanaerobiales bacterium | reverse complement strand
TTATACTTAAATATTCGTTAAAAATAAATTATTAGAAAATAATTCAAAGTTATTGTCAAAGTCTATTGGTAAAATTATACTCTAAAACTTGTAAAGTGGTGTAACTAGTTATATAAATAAAAAAAATAATTAAAAAAAAGGATATTTTTGATTAATGTATAAAAAGTATACTATAAGAGGTACGTACCAGTAAAGAACCAATGCATAAAAAGTGTATGATTAATATTGATATTGGGTATTTAGCCTTATTAACAAAGTGTTAGGGGATTTATTAAGAAAAACAAGATATATTGGTACAACCAATTAATAATTGGTCGAAATATGTTCAGGAGGCAGAATTTAAATATGGAAAATAAAAAGGTAATAAATACAAAAAACAAAAACCCATTATATATCCAGGTTAAAGAATTTATTCTGGAAAATATAAAAGATAATATATTCCTGGTTGGAGAGACTATACCCCCTGAGCGGGAATTGAGTGACCAATTGGAAGTAAGTAGATATACTGTAAGAAAAGCAATACAGGATTTAGTACAGGATGGTTATTTGTACCGTGTACAGGGGAATGGTACCTTTGTTTATAGTAAGGAAAAACCAGGCCGGAAAACAAGTAATGAAATTGGTGTTATTTTGCCTTTCTATGAAGGTGTTTCGCTGGAAATTCTGGAAGGGATCGAGGCTTCTTTTGAAAGTTTAAATTATAGGTTTACAGTTAGTAACTCACGTGATAACTACAAACGAGAAGCAAGAAGTATTCAAAAAATGAAGAGTGATGGAGTAGATGGTTTAATTATTTGTCCTGCTGAAGACCAAAAAGATAGTACAATAATAGCCGATTTAAAGAGTGAAGGCTTTCCGTTTGTACTAGTAGATAGGCGATTACAATATTGTGAGACAGACTGTGTTATGTCTGATAATATTTCTGGGGGATATAAGGCAGCAGAGTATTTGATTAAATTAAGGCATAAAAAAATAGCATTTATTAAAAATGAATATATAAAAACAAGTAGTATAGAAGATAGAATAATTGGCTATAAGAGTGCTTTACAGCAATATGGATTAGATGATAATTCACCATTAATTTTTTCATATAACCTATCTCTTGAGAAAAAAGAAGTTTATTCCAAAATTTATAAATTCATTCAAGAAAAGGAGCCAACAGCAGTTATTGCTGTTCATGATAAGGTTGCATTGGATATTGTTAAGATGTCCAGAGAAAAAAATATAAATATACCCAATGATTTGTCTTTGCTTACTTTTGATAATACTGATATTGTTAAACATTTACAGGTGCCATTAACATCGGTGGTGCAATCTACCGGGGATATAGGGAAAAAAGCTGTAGAGTTATTAGTTGAGAAGGTGAAAAGTAAGACTGAAGATAAAGTTGTACAACAAATATATTATCCTGTTAAATTGGTTATTAGAGATTCTTGTTCAGAACTAAGTTGAGCTGATCTTTAGACAGATGGTCAGGAAATCTTGTGGTTATCTTGAACTTAGCGGCACTTGTCCCAACTTATAAAAGTTGGGGTCATAGTAATGCTGTTGAGATAGATAAAACAACAAGGGGGGTGAAAAGTCAGAAAATAGATATAGTTTAAATTATTTATTTATCAAAGCGAAGTTAAAAAACTATTAAGAGGGAGCGAAAAAAATGAAGAGTAACTTTTTAAGGTTTGGTTTGTTGGTGATTCTATTGTGTTCTTTAACAATAAGTGGGTTGGCTGCTGAGGCAGATGATTGGGTTACGGCTAATAGAATAGGAAATCCTGATGCTGAAATTGTTTTAACAGCAAATATACAAAGATCAGATACACTTAAGAGTCCTTATAATATAAGAAAAGACTATATTAGGAAGGCTGCAGCGGCCTGGGCTAAAGAAAATCCTAACGCACAAATACAAATTCAGGTTGCACCTGCTGGTCAAATTTCTATGACTATGGCTAAAATAATGACCCAGGCAGAGGTAGGTAATGCCCCTGACTTTGCACATATCGACTCATTTTGGGTTGGTAGATTTATTGATAGAGGAATTTTGAAGCCCTTGAATGGTTATCTAACAGATAGTGATATTGAAGACTTTTTTGGTTTTACTAAAGATGTAACTATGAAGGATGGTAAGATGTATGCCATTTGGGGAGAGACTGATGCCCGATATATGTACTATAGAAAAGACTGGATAGAAAATCCTCCAAGGACATGGGATGAAGTAATTGATACTGCTTTAGCTATGAAAGAAGAACATAATGCTTATGGCTACATGGCCTGGCTAGGAACCTGGGAGGGTGCTGTTAATGGTAATGTATGGCCTTCATTTTGGGCTCAAGGCGGCAGAATGTTTGATGAAAGCGGAAGACCGGTTATAGGTGAGGGTAAAAATAAAGAAGCTTTAATAAATAGCTTAGGTTTTCTAAAAAGACTGGTTGATAGCGGTGCAGCACCAAGAATGGTTGCTTCAATAACAAGTGGTGATCAACTTATTGCTGAAGCTAGAGCTAATAATGTTGCTATGATAGCTAACGGTAGTTGGTTTTATGGCCAATTAGCTGATGTTGGTGTGGCTGACCAATGGGGTATTGCACCACTGCCACAAATGGAAGCAGACCAAATGGCTAATAGTAATGGTGGATGGACCTGGGCTGTATTATCTGAGGACCCAGTTAAACAGGAATTAGCAGCCAGTTATATTATGAAAGTAGTTGGTAACAAAGAGGCTATGGCTGAAAGATGTAAGGTATATAATTACCTACCAACAAGACAAAGCGTTTATGATGCGGATACATATTTCTCAACAAACCCACAGATGCAGTTATTTGCTGAATCTTTAAAATATGGAAACGCTCGTCCAGCTAACGCCTTATATGGGAATATTTCTGATATAGTGCAAAAGGCTTTAGGTAGTTTGCTTATTGGACAGTCTGATGATGTAGAAGCAGAAGTAGATAAAATACAAGCAGAAGCACTTAAAGCCTGGCAAGAAAACTAATAAATAATTTAAGTAAAAAGTTAATACATGTGGGGGGGTAACCCCCCACTTTCTTTAAGTGAATTGATAAAGGGGATGTAATAATGATCCATAATTCGCGATTGATGGAGAAATGGTGGATATGGTTAATTCCAACAGTTATTATATTAGGTGTTTTTTTTCTGTATCCATTGTTAAATGTCATTAGGCTTAGTTTTACTAATACTAAAATAGGCTTAAGTGAATATGATTATACAATAAGTAATTATATTTCTATTTTTACTAGTGGGGAAATTTGGCATGTCATTAAAGTAACATTTATTTTTGTAGGTGGTTCTGTTATATTTCAGTTATTATTAGGTTTAGTTACAGCTTTGTTGATTAATATGGAATTACCGGGGTCATCCCTAGTGAAACTATCGATGATTAGTGCCTGGGTTGTACCAGGAATTATTACAGGAGTAATCTGGCAAATTTTATATAGTAGTAGTAGTTGGGGAATTATAAACTATTTTGTAAGCCTAATTGGCTTAGAGCAAATACCATTTTTATATACTCCAGCATGGGCATTATTTTCAGTAACATTGGCTAATGTATGGCGGGGAACTGGTTTTAGTGGTATTATACAGTATGCAGCTTTAAGGGGTATTTCTAAACAATTATATGAAGCTGCATCTATTGATGGGGCTTCTACCTGGCAAAAATTTTGGAGTATCACGTTACCTCAACTAAAACCTGTATTGTTAATTAATGTTATATTAATTACTATTTACACATTTAATACATATGACTCTGTTTTTGCCCTGACAAAAGGAGGCCCTGGAAATAGTACAACGGTCTTATCTTTAAAGGCTTATATTCAAGTTTTTCGGTATTTAGAAATGGGAACAGGTGCTTCATATGCTGTTATAATGTTAATATTATCTGCTTTATTTACACTAATATATTCTATAATGGGAAGGAGTGATTATTA
>JBDNGI010000198.1:0-3221 GCA_041689345.1 Halanaerobiales bacterium | reverse complement strand
CGAATTGACTATCACGACTTTTGACTTTTATGCGTTCTAATTGTGTTTTAGGCATATTTTATTTGTCCTCCCACTAATAATACTATATTTTTCATGCTCAGATGTCTAATCTGATAGGGGGAGGACAAATGTCCTTATTTAAATAACCTCTAAAATTTCTTAATATATATAAGCAACATAAACATTAAACTTACTGAATTTTAAAAGCAAAGCAATCTCATTTATATTTTAATTCAGTTTTAATTTTAGCTTATATTCTAATATTCATCATCTATTCTATACGTGTAGGTATTCCTTCATCAGCTAAATATTCTTTTACTTCTCTAATTGTATATTGTTTTTCATGAAAAATAGAAGCAGCTAAAACTGCATCCGCTTTCCCAGCTAATAGTGCATCCCTTAAATGCTCAGGACTGCCAGCACCACCAGAAGCTATCACTGGAATATTCACAGATGTAGAAATAGTTTTAAGTAGTTCTAAGTCATATCCATCTTTAGTACCATCTGCATCCATACTAGTTAATAGGATTTCACCAGCACCCAACTCCTCAGCCTTTTGAGCCCATTTTACAGCATCAATAGCTGTAGGTTTTCTACCACCATGTATATAAACCTCCCATGATAGGTTCCCCTCACCTAATTCCTGACACTTAATAGATTCATCTTTAACAGGAACATCCCTTCTATCCATTTTGGATTCATCTATATCTGAACCAGATCTACGGCGTGCATCAATTGCTACCACAATACACTGATTACCAAACCTATTGGCGCCTTCAGAGATGATTTCTGGGTTTTTTACAGCAGCAGAATTGACTGATACTTTATCAGCACCTGCCACTAATATAGCCCTCATATCATCAACTGTCCTAATACCACCACCAATTGTGAACGGGATAAAAACTTTTGAAGCAGTCTCTTTAACGATATCTATCATTATATCCCTTTCATCATGAGAGGCAGTAATATCTAAAAAGACCAATTCATCAGCCTCTTCTTTATCATAATAAATAGCCATCTCTACAGGGTCACCCTCATCCCGTAGTTTAACAAAGTTGATCCCTTTTACCACACGGCCATCCTTAACATCAAGACATGGAATTATTCTTCTGGTCAGCATTATTATCCCCTCATTTCAATTTGGCATTAAGTTCTTCAATGTTCTCAGAAATTTCTCCAGCATAAAGGGCTTTACCCACTATAACACTAGTTATATCTATTTTTACCAGCTCTTCTAAGTCTGCGAAAGAAGAAACACCTCCAGAAGCAACTAGTTCAATATCATTAATTTGATTATACTTCTTAAGACCTGCTAGATCAGGACCTTCCAGTGTACCATCTTTACTAATATCTGTATAGATAAAAACCCTAACACCAAGACCTTTCATCTCTTCAATCATCTCTTCAACAGTCTTTTTACTATCTTCTAACCAACCATTTACTGCTACCATACCAGCTTTAGCATCAACACCTACAACAATCTTTTCTGGGCCATACTTCTCCACCGCTGCCTTTACTACCTCAGGTTTCTGTAAGGCAATAGTACCCAGGATTACCCGTTCAACTCCTGACTCGAGATAATAATCAATAATATCAAGTGAACGAATACCCCCACCAAGTTGAATTGGAATATCTAAAGCAGCTGTTATTTCTTTAATAATCTCTAAGTTGACTGGTTCACCATCCTTAGCTCCATCCAGATCAACTACATGAAGACGAGTAGCCCCTTGATTCTGCCAGTGTTTGGCCATTTCCTGTGGCTGCTGACTGTATATTGTTTCTCTATTGTAATCACCTTTAACTAATCTAACACAACGACCATCCCTCAGATCAATTGCTGGAATTACTTCCACTATAAACCACCTCACAAAAATTTCTCAAAGTCTGTAGACCAGTTTTACTACTTTTTTCAGGATGACACTGCATACCCCACACATTATCTTTTCTCACAACTGATGCGAATTCCCTTTGACCATACTTTGTTTTAGCAAGAACATAATTTTTGTTCTCTGGAGCAACATAGTAACTATGTACAAAATAATAATTTTTTCCACTAAGCCCGTTAAATACTGGATCATCTTTAAGCAGTTCTACCTGATTCCATCCCATATGGGGTATCTTTCCTACATGCTGCTTTTTGAATTTTACTACTTCACCAGGGATTAATCCAAGACCTGGTACATCATCGGCTTCAGCACTTTTATCCAACAATAACTGCATTCCCAGACAGATACCAAAAAAGGGTTTTCCTGCAGCAACCTCTTCCCTGATAACTTCTTCAAAACCCATTTTTCTCAGGTTATTCATTCCTTCTCCAAAAGCACCAACACCCGGTAGGATAATACCATCTGCTTTTTTAATATCATCAAATTCCCTTGTTAAGACTACCTCTATATCAAGGTACTTAAAGGCTTTTACCACACTACCCAAGTTTCCTATATCATAATCTATTATAGCAATCATTAATTTTCACCTTCTTTTAAAGAGTCTGTTTGAAAAGTCTCAGCTTCACTCTGAGGGTTAAATTACGCAACTCAGCAATACAAGCTTAACTCCCTTCCAAAATATAAAATTCCCTCTTTTATACTTTTCGATCAGGTACTTAAACTGCCTTTTGTTGACATAGGTTTATTTCCCAATCTATCATCTATCTCTAAAGCCTGGTCAAATGCCCGTCCAAACGCCTTAAAACAGGCTTCTATCAGATGATGTGCGTTACCAGACCTGAGCATCCTAATATGAAGAGTCATACCACAATTATTAGTCAAAGCCCTAAAAAATTCAGCAAATAACTCAACAGGAAAGTCCCCAACTATTTCTCTAGAAAATTCCAGATTATCAGCATAATAAGGCCTACCACTTAAATCCAGTACAACCTGCACCAGAGTTTCGTCCATTGGTAAAGTATAATTTCCATAACGCCTGATCCCTGCTTTTTCTCCCAGTGCTTTACTAACTGCCTGACCTAATACTATCCCAACATCCTCTACAGTGTGATGTTCATCGACATAAAGGTCTCCATCAACTTCAATATTCATATCAATAAAGCCATGATAAGAAAACAATTCCAAAATATGATCAAAAAAACCTATACCAGTATCAATACTTATCTTTCCACTACCATTTAAATCTAGTTTTAACTTTATCGCAGTCTCTTTTGTATTTCTTTCCAGCTCAATTTCTTTAAAATTTGCCATTCTCTACCCACCACCCCTTACAAT
>JBDNGI010000197.1:0-17685 GCA_041689345.1 Halanaerobiales bacterium | reverse complement strand
TTTTAGTTCGTTAATTTGTAAAGCAATATTGAATTGCATTACAAATATCGGCATTCATCCAGAGGGCAAGCCCATCTAATTTCCTGCCGATAAAATCTATAACTTTCTGATAATTACTAAAACGTGAGTGTTAAGTAGAAAATGCTAAAAAATGATTATTAGAATTAAAGTATTCAAATGATACAGTTAGAAAGTTTGGTCAAGTTTGGGACAGATTCCATGAATATGCTAAACAAAAACAAATAGATGAATATCTGTAGAACTATCTGAAACTTTTTTAAAAGAGACTTATTATATTAATGTAGGTGTGAAATTACAAAGAAAAAATTATGTCAAAGCCCGTGCAATGCAGATATTAACTAACTTTCATTTGCATAAAGCAATGGGTTTAGAGCTGGAGGTGAGTATTAATAAATGAAGAAAGCAGTAAGCAAAGGATTATTAAAAAAACATTAATCGCAATAATGGCTATGACTTCTATGATGGTGGACAACAAATGTTTTCATTTGACTTCTATGATGGTGGACAACAAATGTTTTCATTTGACTTTATGTTTCAAAAAAATAAAGCAGGAATTTGACCTGCTTTCTATTGAGGAACTGCATATTTTAATGCTTTATTTCATCTTGTAATAATTTAATCTTTTCTTCTTTCATCTCGGTTACTTTAGTTATTTGCTTAATATCTATACCTGCTAGCAGCATATTTTTAGCTATCTCAATATTTCTTTTTATTTCACCTTCTTTAATACCTTCTTGCTTGCCTTCCATTCTTAATTTTTCGGCAATTGTCATTATTGCTTCACTCCTTTCAGAAGATACGTTTCCGGCTATATTAGCCAATTCATTTTTATTTATTCCGTCTTTTGCATTCATAATATACCTTATCGCTATTTCAAAATATTCTATTGCCATATCCTTATCTTTTAATTCCTCAAATAATTCAATTATATCTTTTATTTTATCTTTAAATAAATCAATATCAGTAAATACATACCTGATAAGCACCAAAAATATTCTTAATTCTATTCTACCTGTTATTTCTTGATTACTATATGGCGAAAAATCGCACAATAAATATTTGAAATCAGGTATATAGTCTTTGAGCTCAAGAGGAATATCTTCTAATATCTCTGATAGTCTTAAGCCTATATTCCACTTCACTCTACCATGATAAAATACTAAGGGGATGATAAGTGGTAATTTGTGCTGGTCCTGTTTCATTTTTAAATCCCAGATATTTCTCATATATTTTAGTAATTGTAAAGCTATTTTTTTGTAGGGATAACTTTTATGTTCAAAAAGGAAGTATAAGTATGCATCTTTACCATTCAGGCTTACTTTGTAAATGAGGTCTGAAAATACATCAGATAACTCTTTTTCTATCATTGAGTCTTTCTCTAGTTCCATATTATCTAGATCTATTAGTTTTAGTATAGACGCTGGCAAATAATTTTCCAGCATACTTCTAGCCGTTTTCTTATCAGTCATGGTTTGTTTAAAGAACTTATCATGAATATTATTGACTTCTGACATAATATTAATACCTCGATTCCATTCTCCCTATGGATATATTATATCATGGTGAAAAGGGAAATGTAAATAGTATGAATATTGATTTTTTAATTTTTGTCATATCACAATCTAACGCAATTTCCTTAGCTATATCCTTGAAGCAGGGAGTTGATATTGAACCAGGGTAAATAGTCTCCAAAATACTACCATCATCGGAGAAGATAAAAGCTTTATCTAATGAGGTAGGGTCATAACGAACATTAATTCTATCACCAATATATTTCATAGGTGTTTCAAAAAAGATTTTATTCAAAGGGATAGTAGCATCATTCCTGACAGTTCTTAAAGAAGCACAGATCAGTTGCATCTGTTTACTCTTACAAATTTTTTCCATTATTATGTAAAGCTTTGCATAATAATGGTTATGCTAAGTTAAACATTATGTAAATTAAAGGCTTAAAAATTAGAATATATCAATAGTGTATAGAATTACTGATGATGATATTAATGTTGATATATCTGCTCTAAACCAATTACAAGGAAAAATAATTGAAATAACAAATGTTAACCCTATTGGTTATAATAACAATTACATTAAACAAAAACTTGAAACAAAAGAAATAAAGATAAAGTTAAAGAAAAAATTCCAAAAAAGGGTGGATTTTAATATGTTGCTTCAATCCAAAGAAAAGAGATAACTGTTTTATGACAAAAATAACATTTTAAAAAGTAAAAGTAATTAATTAAAATCTTTAATTAATAAACATCAAAAAGTGAGTTTTAATATACCTATGCTCATTAACCATTAATTCTATAGCTTCCATTTAATTCACCTCAAATTCTATAGACTAATTAACCCACTGATTTCAACGATATTTTGTGGAATAAAAAATACAGTTAAAAGCCTTCTTTATTTATTATTGATATTATTTTTCTCCTTTAATGGCTTGAGCTATACGTTTACCATACTCATAAGCCTCTTCCAATTGTTCCTTCTCAGGGACATACTTAAAGACCAATGGTTCTTCTACTAAATCAATATTAGCCACTTTCATCCTCTCAGCTATCCTCTTAGTTGCACCACCAGCCCAGCCAATCGAACCAAAAGCTGCCCCAATTTTATTTTTAAATCTTAAGCCTTCTAATTCTTCCAATATAGGAGTTAATTCAGGTATCATAACACTATTAATGGTAGGGGAACCAATAATAATGGCTTTGGCATCTAGGACTTCTGTAATTATATCGTTTTTATCAGAAACCGACTTCTTAAAGAACTTAACATCTATATCTTGATCAATTAAGCCTTCAGCAATCTTCTCTGCCATTAGCTCTGTACTATCCCACATTGTTTCATAAACAATAACAGCTTTATCATTGGGCTGCATTTTTGCCCACTCAGCATATTTATTAATTATTTTTTCAGGGTGCTCATCCCAGATAATACCATGACTTGGTGCAATCATATCTATTTCAATATCCATCTCTTGTACTTCCTTTAATTTTTTTGTAATTAAGCCACTAAAAGGTGTTAGGATATTGGCAAAATATTTCTTTGCTTCCTGCATTATAATTGCATCATCATTTTTACTCTCAAACAAATTAGACACACACAAATGCAACCCAAAGGCATCATTTGGAAGTAAGAGTTTGTCCTCTGGAATATATGTAAACATACTATCAGGCCAATGCAGCATAGGGGCACTAACAAAGGCTAGATTTCTTTCCCCTATATTTATAGTATCTCCTGATTCTACAACCTTAAAATTATAACCATTTCCGTAGTGTTCAATCAATCCCTTTTTACCGTTTTTCGAACATATTACTGTAACATCATCTCTTAATTTCTCCATTGCTCGTGGAAATGTTCCTGAGTGATCTGGTTCCACATGATTAACTATGTAATAATCTATCTCAGAGAAATCAATCACTTCCGAAATGTGTTCAAAGTATCTATCTATAAATGGTTTATGTACACCATCAACTAAGACATTCTTTTTATCTTTAATTAGATATGCATTATAAGTTGTCCCTCTATGTGTACTATAAGCCGGGCCGTGAAACCAACGTACATTCCAGTCCCTAGCACCAACCCAGTATATATCTTCTTTAATCTTAAAACTACCCATCAATAACGCCCCCTTAGATATATTAAAATGGTTCTTCTCCAAATCAGTTGGTGAAAAACGTCCGAGTATTTTGCTATTACCAACGGTTATGGAGATGATTCACTAAAATTAACCTTCAAAGGGAGTTAATCTCCCTTGAAGGTATATAGTCTATATTGTAACTCCCTAAACTAAGTAATATACATGCCTTTCCTGCTTATTTGCCAGCCACTATTGCTGCTACATCTTCTTCGACTTCGCCAGTAGGCTTGATATCAAACTTCTCTACTAAGACACTTAATACATTGGGAGATACAAAGGCTGGAAGTGTTGGTCCCAGACGAATTCCCTTAATATCTAAAGAGAGTAAAGCCAATAAAACTGCTACTGCTTTCTGCTCATACCAGGCAATATCATAGGAAATTGGTAGTTGATTTATATCATCAATTTCAAAAGCCTCAGCTAGTTTTTGAGCAATAACTACCAAGGAATAGGAGTCATTGCATTGACCTGCATCTAATACCCGGGGAATACCATTGATATCACCTAAATCAAGTTTATTATAACGATATTTAGCACAACCTGCAGTTAAGATTACCGTATCTTCAGGTAACTGTTCGGCAACTTCAGTAAAATAATTTCTATCTTTAAAACGGCCATCACAACCACCCATAACTACAAAACGTTTAATAGCCCCAGATTTAACTGCCTCAACAACTTTATCTGCAAGGTTTACAACTGCATTATGTGCAAAGCCTCCTGGAATAGTACCTTTTTCTAATTCCTCAGGTGAGTCACAATCTAATGCATGTTCAATTATTGTAGAGTAATCCTTCTCTTTCCCATTCTGACGATCCTCAATATGATTCATACCTGGGTATCCAGCCATTCCTGTAGTATATACCCGATCTATATATGTATCCTTAGGGGGTACAATACAATTTGTAGTCATTAAAACAGGACCATTAAATTTCTCAAATTCTTCTTTTTGCTTCCACCATGAATTCCCATAGTTTCCTACAAAGTGATCATATTTTTTGAAAGTAGGGTAGGCATTAGCAGGTAACATTTCACCATGTGTATAGATATCAACACCCTTACCCTCAGTCTGCCTTAATAACTCCTCCAAATCTTTAAGATCATGGCCGCTAATTAAAATAGCAGGATTATCTCTTACACCAATATTAACATCTGTAGGCTCTGGGTGACCATATGTACCAGTATTAGCCTCATCCAATAAAGCCATGGTTTTAACAGCAATATCACCACACTCCAAAACCAGCCCTACCAGGTCGTCAACAGATAAGCTGTCATCAGTTGTTGCTGCTAAACCCTTCTCAACAAATGAACTGATCTCTTGATCCTCATGTTCCAATACAAAGGCATGATCAGCATATGCTGCTATACCTTTAATTCCGTATATAAGTAATTCTCTTAGTGATCTAATATCTTGATCCTCAGTAGTTAATACACCGACTTCTGTTCCCTTTTCATAGAATTCTTTAATATCTTCACTATACCAGTTCGCTTCTTCAGGTAACTCTTCATTAAAATCCTCATTATATTCTTCTTTATAAGCCTCTTCAAAACTACTTTTTACTTGATCCCTTATCTCTAAAGCCTCAACTATCAAGCCTTCAAATCTTTCTGCATCAAAATTACTGTTTGTGATAGTAGCAAAAAGCCCCTCAAGAATAAAACGATCAATGCTATTATCATTTTCGATACCAAGCCCCTTAGATTTCTGGGAATATATTGAAATGCCTTTTAAAATGTCTATTAGCAAATCCTGTAAATTAGCAACATCCTCAGTCTTTCCACAAACTCCCCTTATTCTACAACCAACATTTTGTGCGGTTTCCTGACATTGAAAACAAAACATACTCATAGTTAATTAAACACTCCTCCACTGATATTTTTGTTACTAATTATAGTAATTGTTACTACTTATTTTAACAAGTCTTACTGCTTTTATCAAGTATATGATGTAATTAATAAATATTACTACTTTTACCTTCAATATATTTGGGAATCTGCTGCTTATCTAGCCAAATTTGAAAATATAATATCTGCTTAGTAGTTTTAAAATTAATAACCAAACTATTCCTCCCAGAATATAATAGTAATAAAGAACTTAGGAGTCTTAGTAGTAAAAGATCAAAAATTAGCAATTAATTATGTGGATAAGAAGATTAAATTAGAGAATTATACGAGAGTCGAGGTGATATAATATGGCCAGAAGGTGTCCAGCCGATACTGTGGCATATTACGTAAAGCCAGGTGATAGCCTTTATAAAATAGCCCGTAATAACAATACTACCGTCAGAGCAATTATGAATGTTAACCCAGATATCAACCCGAGAAACCTGGAAATAGGCAGTAAAATTTGTGTACCAACTTTAAGACACTAAAAAAAACTCCTACTTATAAAAAATAGGTAGGAGTTTTTAATTTCTTAATAAGTTATTAGCAGCAATGAAATTTTAGATTGCAAATTGCTAGAAAGTTATTCATATACACCAGACTACCCTGCCATCTATGGCCATGGTGCTGTGATGCTAGTATTGGTAAAATTTCATTTAAATCACTTCTTTATCATATCTGTCCCCATAAATGGTCTTAATACCTCTGGAACAGTAATGCTTCCATCTTCATTCTGATAATTCTCCAGTATGGCAGCAACTGTTCTCCCTATCGCCAGGCCTGATCCATTTAATGTATGGACAAACTCTACTTTAGCATCTGGCGCTGGTCTATACTTAATACTTGCCCTTCTAGCCTGAAAATCTTCAAAATTGCTGCAAGACGAAATTTCTCTATAGGTATCAACTCCTGGCATCCAGACCTCCAGGTCATAGGTCTTGGCAGAAGCAAATGTTAAATCACCAGTACATAATACTACTTTCCTGTAGGGTAATTCTAATTTCCGTAGAACATCTTCGGCATCAGCAGTGATCTTCTCTAATTCATCATAGGAATCCTCTGGTTTAACAAACTTAACCATCTCTACCTTATTAAACTGATGCTGTCTGATTATTCCTCTTGTATCACGGCCATGAGCACCAGCTTCAGCCCTGAAACAGGCACTATATGCTACATGATAGATTGGTAGTTGCTCTACATCCAGTATCTCATCTCGATATAGATTTGTCACCGGTACCTCTGCTGTAGGAATAAGGTAATAATCATGTCCTTCCAACTTAAACATATCTTCAGCAAACTTAGGTAGTTGACCAGTACCAGTTGCACTCTCTGCATTAACAATAAAGGGTGGGAAGATCTCTGTATAGCCGTGTTTATCTACATGAAGATTAACCATGAAATTAATCAAAGCCCTTTCAAGTCTAGCTCCAGCACCCTTTAAAAAGGTGAATCTGGCTCCTGTAACCTTGCTGCCCCTCTCAAAATCTAAACTATCTAAGTCCTCACCTAAATCCCAGTGGGGTTTATAATCAAATTCAAGTTTACGGGGTTCACCCCATTTCATAATTTCAAGATTATCTCCTTCATCTACCCCTATAGGGACACTCTCATCTGGTATATTAGGAATTCCCAATAAAATTTGATTAAAGCTATCTTCAATTTCCTTTAACTCTTCATCAAATCCCTTAATTTTATTAGAAACATCCTTCATCTCAGCGATTATTCCACTAGCATCTTTGCCGTCCCGTTTCAATTGACCTATTTTATCAGAGACAACATTCCTCCGATGTTTTAATTGTTCTGCCTCGTAAAGAAGTTCTCTCCTTTTTTCATCTAGTTCTTTAAACTCATTAAGGGATATATCTTTACCCCTTTTCTTTAAGGCCTCTTCAAGCAACTCAATATTTTCCCTGACAAATCTTAAATCTAACATCTTCATCCCTCCTCATTTTTATTAAGTGAACTTTTCAATGTTAATTTTACGCTTAAAGCCAAATTAACTATAGCTCATTATATAGAAATATTTAAACTTCTGACTCCTCTTACGGATTATGATAAGAAAGTGGTCTCCCAAAAAATATTACGATAAACTAGCAAAGTTATATTTTTTTAAAAATTTCCCTTTAAATTTTACTAGAAATTAAAAAAACTCCCATCCCCAGAAAGGGACGAGAGTATTATTCCCGTGGTACCACCCTAATAGTCATGGTTAGTTACCTATTAATTAAATCATTAATTAGGTAAACAAAGATGACAGCTTAGATAGATATAACGGTTCTACTCCGAATATGGTTATTTCTAAAGATAATCTTATTCAGTAAGCTATATAACCTTTAAAGGGTATACTGCAATGAATAAAGTATATCAATGATTTTCCCATATCACTCACGGGTGGATTCAACAATTTCTCCTGACCAACTTTCAGCAACTGTTGGTTCTCTGACAACAGAAGACATCTCTACTATTCCCGTTCAACGATTTACTTATTTTTAAGACTCTTAAATTAGCTAACAAATATATCATGTTTTCTAATTTATAAATTATTATATTACATCTAATAAGAAAATGCAACCATTTCTTTTTAATAGAATTTTACATAATATACAAAAATAAGTTAATAATACATATAGATAAAGATTTGTTGAGTTATTAGTAAGTTAAATTATATTAATAAATCAACTTCCAGAGCTAAATTTTGCGTAAGTCCGGTTAGCCATAACTTAATTCAGAAAATAGCTAACCTGACCAAATAGATTAACTTCGAAATTTATCTTATTAATATATAGTATAAAGGGAGGAAAAACAGATGAGAGTTCCAGAACATATAGGTATTATACCTGACGGTAATAGACGGTGGGCAGAGGCAAAGGGAATGACAAACGAAAAAGGTTACATAAATGGTTTACAACCTGGTCTTAGACTATATAAGATCTGTAAAGAGCTCGGTGTTAAAGAATTAAGCTATTACGGCTTCACAACAGATAATACAAAAAGACCAAAAGATCAATATTCTGCCTTTGTACAGGCCTGTATTAGTGCAGTTAAAATGCTGTCAAAAGAAGACGCATCCTTACGAGTCATAGGTAATTCTAAATCACCGATGTTTCCGGAAGAATTATTGCCCTATACTAAAAGGAAGACTTTTGGGAAAGGTGGTATGAAAATAAACTTCCTGGTTAATTATGGTTGGCACTGGGATCTCCTTAATTTATACAAAGCTAAAAACAAAAATACCCTTCAAGAACACCTTTGTTCTGATGATGTCTCACGAATAGACCTTATCATCCGCTGGGGTGGTCGTAGAAGGCTTAGTGGCTTCTTACCAATACAATCTATTTATTCTGATTTCTATGTAATCGATGATTATTGGCCAGACTTTAAAGAAGAACACCTTTACCAAGCCCTTGATTGGTATAATAAACAAGATATCACCCTGGGCGGGTGAGCTAATTACTATCTTCTCATTTTCAAAGTATCTTTAGTATTATGTTTAAAATCCTTTACTTTTTAACTCATATTTGTTTGAACTGAGCTTACCTTCAAGCTTAAATATGATAACAATTTATCTATACTGAGATTAGCAACTTCATCAAAGAAATGCATCCGAAAACTGCCAGGACCTCTAGCCTTTTTGGCTGCCAATTGACCACTAATATCCATAATACTAATACCAGTTACTGCAGCTATCATAGGATTACTGCAAATCGCTAAAGAACTGGCTATCAGAGAACCCATCATACAACCACTGCCAGTAATTTTACCTAAAAGCGGGGCCCCGTTATTAATTCTTATCTGATAGCTATGACCTATTACAATATCCTCTTGACCAGTTATCACTATTAGGACATTAAATTTTCTCGAAAACTCTATAAATTTATTAATTACTCTACTATTAAAATATTTATTGTTAGATATATAATCTACACCTGATATAGCTGCCTTATCTATATATATATCACACAAGGAAAGTATTTCACCGGCATTCCCTTTAATTATGTCGACATCTCCGATCTCCAGCAATTTAAAGACCATTCTTTTCCTTATGCGACTTGCTCCAACACCTACAGGATCCAGAACAACAGGTACTTTGTAGTGTTTTGCCAGTTCCGCTGCTCGTAGTAAGACAGCTTCTCTTTTTTTATCTATTGTTCCTATATTCAACAATAAAGAATCTGTCTGAGCAAGTATTTCTTCTAATTCATCAGGGTGTTCTGCCATAACAGGCCTTGCACCAACAGCCAGAGTTATATTAGCCTGATTATTTGCAGAAACATAATTTGTTATTTGATGAACTAGGGGTTTATTTTTCTGTATATTTTCATAGTATTTAATTACTTCATCAACAATCTCTTGTTTATTCAAAGTTTACTACCCCTTATATATTTTTTTAAAAAGAAATCTAATGAATCTCTCCATCCAAATCTAATGCAAGATTTAGATGGAGTTTTCTGAGTAAATTTCCATAAAAACATTTTAAAACTATTTAATAATATGACTACATGATACTTTAATTTTAATAATTTGACTTAGACCAAATCTCATAAAAATGGTTGGTTGGTCCAGGGCCCTGTCCAATATCCAGGCTATGCTTAATAGCACCTGTGATATATTCTTTAGCCTTTTCAATGGCTTTATCCATTTTCAAATCACCAGCTAGATAAGAGGCTATAGCTGAAGAATAAGTACAACCTGTTCCATGTGTATTCCTGGTATTAATTCTATCAGCCTGGTATCTATAGACTGTATCCCCATCATAATATATATCTACAGCCTTTCCAGAAGTTTCTCCACAGCAATTTTTATCATTGGACCTACCATTGCAAGATAGCCCCTCTAAGGCTTTATCTTCATTCTCATATAAATGACCACCTTTAATCAGCACTGATTTAGGCCCCATCTCAATTAGATCAATAGCTGCCTTTCCCATGTCTTCTATTGACACAATTTCTCTCTCTAATAGCGCAACCGTTTCATATAAATTAGGTGTTATAATATCAACTAAAGGAATTAACTCCTCTATTAGTGCTGAACGCGCTTCTTTTTTTAAGAGATAACTACCACTTTCAGAAATCATAACAGGGTCAAGCACAATATTTTTGACGTCCCATTTTTTTAACCCTTCTGCTATCACCTTAATAATATTACTATTTGATACCATTCCTATCTTAACAGCATCAACCTTAATATCACTAAAAACAGCATCAATCTGTTTTTCGACTACCTCAGGAGAGATGTCCTCAACTGCGCTTACCCCTGTTGTATTCTGGGCAGTTACAGAAGTAATAACACTCATTCCGTATACACCCAATGCTGAAAATGTTTTCAAGTCAGCCTGGATGCCGGCACCACCACCACAATCTGAACCAGCAATAGTTAAAGCCTTCTTAAGCATTACAATACCTCCCTCTATATCATAAGCAACTAACAAAAACTTTAAACAACTCATAAACAATTATAATTCTTCCCAATTTATATCAGGCAAAATTTTTCTAATTAGCTTTACAAAGAAATACCCAATAATAGCACCAGGAATACTACTTAAAGCGAATAAATAAATAAAAAACCAAACAGTACCACCTGCACCAAGGGCAGGTGCAAATAGGAGAGCACTTAAAGTCCCACCTATAAGAGCAGTGCCCAAGGGTTCAGCAAATGCAGCCTGATCTTTTTTAATAACTTTATATAGATAACCAACAACTAGACCACCAAAAATACCACCAGGAAAAGCAAATATTGTGCCTGTACCAAGTGATACTCGGATCACAGCAGTAAAAAAGGCTGCAATTGCTGCATACCAGGGTCCTAATAAAATACCGGCAGTAGCATTAAGTGTATGTTGTAAGGGCATTATTTTAGTAGCACCAACAGGTATCGATGTTCCTGACAATAGTACCTCCAGTGCTATAAACAATCCCACAAAAGCGATCTTTTTTGTAGATATCTTCATTCTATTCTCCCAACTCCCGCAGAGCCTCTTCAGTTATCTTCATAGCACAAAATTTGCCGCACATAGCACAGACATCCCGTTCTTCAGTATTGTGTTCTTTCCTAAATTTCCTGGCCTTCTCCGGGTCAATAGCTAATTCAATCTGCTTATCCCAATCAAGAGCCTTTCTAGCAATAGCCATTTCCTTATTCCTTCTCATAGCAGTCCTATTGCCTCTAGCCAGATCAGCGGCATGTGCTGCAATTTTGCTAGCAATGACACCTTCTCTAACATCGTCTATAGCAGGAAGCCCCAGATGCTCTGCAGGTGTTACATAACAAAGGAAATCAGCCCCGGCTGTCGCGGCCATTGTTCCACCTATAGCGGCAACTATATGGTCATAACCAGGGGCAATATCAGTTACTAATGGACCTAGAACATAAAATGGTGCCCCTTTACACAATTCTTTTTCCAGTTTCACATTTAATTCAATTTGATTATAGGGTACATGACCTGGACCTTCAACCATTGTCTGAACTCCAGCTTCTCTAGCTCTATCTACTAACTCTCCCAGTACAAGTAATTCATGGATTTGTCCCCGATCAGTGGCATCTGCCAGACAACCTGGACGTAACCCATCACCAAGACTTAATGTTAAATCATATTTATGGGCAATTTCTAATAATCTATCATACTGTTCATAAAGTGGATTTTCTTTATCATTGTGTAACATCCAACCAGTCAAGAAAGAACCACCGCGGCTAACAACATCAGTTATTCTACCTTCTGCTCTTAAGTGCTCAATCCCTGCCCTGGTTAAACCACAGTGAACTGTAATGAAATCTACTCCATCCTCTGCCTGCTCTATGATAACATTAAAAATATCATCAGCCGTCATATCAACCATAGTTTTATCTTTTTCTAAAACTTCTACACCTGCCTGATAGATTGGCACTGTCCCTACGGGAATTATACTATTCTTTATTACTGCTTTTCTAGTTTCTGCTATCTTCTGACCAGTACTAAGATCCATCACAGCATCCCCGCCATTTTTTATAACAGTCTCTAATTTTTTTAACTCAACACCTATATCGGAGTATTCCTCTGAAGTCCCTATATTGGCATTTATCTTAACAGATAGGCCTTCACCTATGCCTTTAGCCTCCAGATTTTGATGAATAGGATTAGCTGGGATAACTATAGTCCCTTCTGCCAGACCTTTTCTTATAAATTCAACATCAACACCCTCATCCCTAGCTACTTTTTCCATTACAGCAGTAATTTGACCTGCCTTTGCTTTTTCCATTAAAGTCATCATTATTTATTTCCCCTCTCGTAAAATATATTATTTTTTATTATTAGATTTATTAATTATTAACTAACTAACTATATTTTTATCTAAATCAGATATCAAAAAGCAGCTTTTATATTTTTAATGAAACTTTATACCAGCTACCCCTATCTGATCTGGTCACGTAATTTACTTATCTTCCCCCCTATATCTTCCGCACCAACTATTTCTGTAATAAGACAGATGCAATTAGCACCCATCTCTCGGACAGAACCAATATTATCTTCTTTAATACCACCAATTGCTACAAAGGGAATATTAATATTATCAACTACATATTTTAGATATTCCAGACCAACAGGGCTAGATACATTTTTCTTAGTATTTGTTGCAAAAATAGGACCCACCCCTATATAATCTGCACCCCTATTAATAGCATCATCTGCCTGGTCAGGTGAATGAGTAGATACACCTATGATCATATCTTCCCCTATCAAGTCCCTGACGATTTCAATAGGTAGATCCTCCTGGCCTATATGTACCCCATCAGCTTTCACTGCCAGAGCTAGATCAAGATGATCATTCACAATAAAAGTTGCTCCATATTTACTGGTTAATTCTCTTATTTGCTGACATTCCTGATATTTATCAAACATAGTCTTTTCTTTTTCACGATATTGAATAATCTTAATCCCTGCTCTTAGGAGTTCTTTTACCACTTGTATATTATCTCTACCATTGGAATATCTTTCAGCAGTAATACAATATAAATCAGTATTTAAACAATTATTATTATTCATCTCTTACTTACTCACCTCCAATATAAAATTTATGAAAACCCCTTTAGCAAAAAAATTATAATCAAAACAGAGCTTTCTCAAAAAAGTATTTCAACAACATTACTAAGAATACCACTTCACATGTAGCATAATTCTAAATAAGTACAAAAAAGACCATTAACTCCTTTAACTGACATAAGGAATCAATGGTCTAATATTACATACAAAAACCATGTTTATTACTTTCCTACGCCAGTATTATCTGGATCAGGTTTTAGGGTATACTCTCAGCCATAGGCACCCCTAGCAAACAAACTATATTAAATTTTAATTATAGAAAATATTATTACAGTTTTTAAAACAATTCATTATTAATTTTCGTTTTTAAATAATTCTTTTACTTTTAAATTTATATATCTTAATTTATATCTTATTACTTTATTCTTTGAAAACATTTATATTCCTGCCTAGTAACACTATTTTTTTTGCCTCAAAGTAAAAAAGTTGCGTTCTTCACAATATGATAGTCCTTAAGTACCTATAAAACACTAGTATGATGACTGTCACTTAAAGATACCTCTTCTTACTTTATTATTAAACTATAGTGAAAAAAGGTTCTTTATATTGGCTGTTGGAATACGTTCCACTATTACCAATAATCGTGAAGATCAAAATAAAAAAAGGAGACTAAACTATGAAAAAATATTTATTAATTTCATTCTTATTAATTCTTGGATTATTACTCAGCGCTTGCTCTTCATCAGATCTTAGTGATGGTACTGATGATGGCACGGGAACATTTGCTCTCTTTCTAGCAGACAAACCTGTGAACAATGTGGATAAAGTGTTAGTAACTATCTCAGAAGTCCAAGTTAAAAAGACTGATACACAATGGGAAACTATTAACGATTTTTCTGATACAGATGGGGAATTAGAATTTGACCTAATGCAGTTAAGATTTAATGAAACACTATTAGGACAACAAATGTTGGCAGCAGGAAACTATGAACAAATCCGCTTAATTGTAGCAGCAGATGAAAACGGTAAAGGAAATGGTAATAATTCTGGAAAATCAAGAGTAGTTTATCAAGATGGTTCAGAAGATGATGAAATTTTCATCCCAAGTGGTACTCAGACAGGATTAAAAATTAGTCACAATTTTACAATTCAAGATGGTATTATTACAAGATTAGTATTAGATGCAGATGTAAGTAAAATAATGCACGTTGCAGGGAATAGTGGTAAAATAATTTTAAGGTCAACAGCAATAGATGTTATAAACAAAATTATATCAGGTAATATTGAAGGTAGAATATTAGCAGATAATGGTGAAGGTATATATGAACCTATTACAAAATCAGATGTTGTAATAGAAGCAATCCAAAATGGCCAAGTTATTAAATCAACTGTAGCCTTAGCAGAAGATCATACCGAAGAGACAATTGATGGAGATGTAGTTACCAAGCTCGCTGGAACCTTCTTTTTAAGGGGTCTCCCAGAAGGAACATATAGTCTTAAAGCCTATGTAGTTAACACTGATAGTGTCGAAGATAACACTACCTACCAATCAACTACCATAGAAAATGTTAATGTAATAGCTGAACAGACAAATGTATTAGAAAATGATGTTTATTTAGAAAAAACTATTACTACAGGTAGTATAGAAGGTAATATCGTAGCTGATACTGATAATGATGGTGCATATAAAGCTATTACTACATCTGAAGTAGTAGTTGAGGCTATTCAAAATGAGACTGTAATATCGACAGTAACAGCTCCAGCTAATGACTCAAATACAGCTAATCACTTTAAAGTTAATGATTTAGAAGAAGGTACTTATAGCCTAAAAGTATATACTGTCGATAGCAATGGAGTTATAGATGAATCAACATACATACAAACACTGCTAGAAAACATCTCTGTGACAGCAGGAAGTAACAATATATTAGTAGATGACATTATTCTAGAAAGAGTAACTGTAGAACAACCTCAATAATACCTCAAATATTCTATAATCCTCCTTTTTATATAAAAAAACTAAGGTTCAGATAAAGTTTTTACTATCTGAACCTTAGTCATACTTGTAGTTAATGATGTAATAGTAACTACAGGAGAATACAATCTATAACAAGAAGATATTATCCTGGAAATAGCTACAACAATGATTCTTAAAAATCCATCATAATCATGGTTTCTTCCTTTTCGGTAAAGATCATCTTTATTGTATCAAACTCTATTATTAGATATAATGATCAAACCCAGACTGCAAATATATCCTTTGTATCAACCTTTATCTCCTTACTTCGATATTCCTTATTCTCATTCTTATCATATATTACCAGATATCCTTGCTCCACATTTTCAAGTTCAAGATAACCGTTTAATTGTTCTATCCCTTTCTGATGATACTTTTCTCCCCGCCAGATCTTCAGCTCAATAATATATTTATGATTATTAAATGTTATAACTAGATCCTGTCTCTGCTCAAATCCAGTCTGGCTTTCAACAAAATAAAAGCCCCTGCCGTTTATTATCGGTTTGAAGAAAGCCAATAGTAAAAGCCTACCCTGTCTCTCTATAAAATCTTTATCAAATTTACCGTACACATTCTGCATATATTCCTGATATTTAAGCAGTGCCCTTTTTATATCCAGTGTTCCGTCTTCATTTTCATAAAGACCTCTTGCTGTATAATTACTTAGTCTTCTCCCAATATCTTCTTTATGATTTTTAGCTATCATATAATTATATAAACGTAGTTCAAATATTTTATTATGTATAGCTAATCTCCCCTGATCATTTTTGAAAATACTATACATTATACCCTGATCATAGGCATCTACATTGTATTGGATAGTATCATTTTCAAGAATAAGACTATAAATTACATTATATAATTCTTCAATATTTTCAATATTTTTTATCAGATCATCAAATAGTGTGTTGCTTTCATTTAATAAGATGTTTACGGCCTCTTCTATACCTTTTTCTGAAAAGTCTTTATCTAATTCTTCAGCAATTATTTTGCATATTTTACTAACAAGATATGGATATCCTGATGTATACTTATATAGTTTTTGAGTAATTGTTTTAACATCCATCTCTACTTCCGGGTGTTCAGATATATAATCCAGTAACAATGATTCAATTTCATCCTGATCAAAGTCCAGATCTACTTTAAAGGTCTCAGCTACATTCCAGGGACTATTATATTGTGATTTAGCAAGATTTTCTGCCTCTTGCTCTGTTATTATCCTTCTCTCTGCTATATGTGTTTTAATCCTTTTGATATCTGATACCCCTGATAATATTATACTTTTGAAGGTCATATCTTCATTTGACTGTTGTGCTATATACTTTTTCCTGAGTAAACCTAAAAAATCCATAAAGACATAGTAATTACTTGCTTTATCTACTTCATCAATTAGTAGAACGATCTCTTTTTCACTTTCATAACACCATCTACTAATGGCTTTTCCTAAATCCTTTATATTATTTACATTCTGACCATAACTCTTTATTTTCTCTGCTATCTCAGGCTGGAATAATTCAAATGGCTCAGCAAATACATCAAATATACCTCGTGAAAAAGCTTCATCATTTTCAAATAAATAACTGCTACCTTCAAAACTTGTGGGAATTACAAAATATTCATCAGAAAGTTCCTTAGCTAAGAGCTTAAGTATAGTCGTCTTTCCTTTTTGTCTGGCTCGATTTATGGTAAAATAATATCCTGTTTCTATCATATTAATAATTTCATCCATCTTTTTTGAAACATCAGCCATATAATGCAGGTCTTTCACACATGTCGTAGTTACATTAAACCTTCTCATAATATTCACATCTCCTAAGCTCTAACCTTTACATATCTTTACTTTTTATTATACTTTAATTTTGATATATTATCAATTAATCTGTGCAGTTTTTAATCTAGCTTAAGCTAACCCATCAAGCCTAAAAGAGTTATACAACATACTTTTAATATTATTCATTATAGTCTCATCAAAGTTAATATACCAGGTATTAGAAGCTGTTTTTTAAAATCAACTTCTAATCCTGTATAATCCTATAATTTCTAATTAAGCTGTCGTTACCGTCAAATTTGCTATCAAAAAATATTATGACTTTATATAATAAAACATTACTA
>JBDNGI010000196.1:0-3891 GCA_041689345.1 Halanaerobiales bacterium | reverse complement strand
GTGCCAGGGGGTAATATCAACCCTTGCCTCTACTTCCTGTCCAGTATTTAATAATGTTAGCTTTGTTGGCATTATATCCAGAGGCTTTAAAATAACTGCTGTACTCTGAAGATCCTCTGGCAAATGTACATATACTGTATTACCTTTCTTGGTTAGTAAAACCTCATCTCTAACTACAGTCTTTGCCCCTATCGCCATTTCATCTCTATCTACCAAAGTTGAAGCAGGGTCTGTATCAGTAAAAGCCTCACTAATAGAATTATACCAACTACCGATTTTATTTAAACCTTTTATATCTTGATCAGCAATTATTCCATCAGGTTTGGGACCAACATTAAGCATATAGTTACCACCCATAGCCATAATTTTATCTATACTTTGCATTATGTATTTATAAGAATAATAATCTTCATCCTCTTTATAACCCCAGCTTTCACGACCCATTGATTGAACTGCCATAGTGGGAGTATTAAATTGTTTACCATCAGGTACATGGCGTTCAGGGGTTTTAAAATCCCCTTGACCAGGTCCCCGGTCATTTATTATTGCATTGGGTTGCAGAGAACGGATCATTTCATTTACTTCTTCTTCTTCCCATTCCAGTACATTTACATCCCAGAATATTTGGTGAATCTCACCATAATTACTGCATAATTCACGCATTTGATTCTTTGCATAATCTAAATATTTTTCCTGATCAGGTTCATCTCCTGATCTTGGTCCAAACATTTCATGATGTCTCCCTAGGTTGGGGTAATTATGATGATGCCAATCAGGAATAGAATAATATAATCCCAGGGGTATGCTCCTTCGATGACAAGCCTCTGCCA
The DNA here is from genome assembly GCA_041689345.1 of Halanaerobiales bacterium. Classification (GTDB taxonomy): domain Bacteria; phylum Bacillota; class Halanaerobiia; order Halanaerobiales; family DTU029; genus JBDNGI01. The sequence goes on along the minus strand of JBDNGI010000196.1, from coordinate 3,061 downwards.
GCATAGCAACAATATCCTTTTTATATGGCGTATTCATAATATTGTAGTCAGTATATTCTGTATCAAATAGACAGAAACCATCATGATGTTTAGTGGTAAGACAGATAAACTCCATACCCACTTTTTCCAGCTGATCCAACCAGAGATCAGGATCAAATTTGGCTGGATTAAATTGATCTATTAATTGTTCATATTCTTTTCGAGGCATATTACCTCTCCATAATATCTGTTCATGCCAGGCAGGAATAGAATACAGGCCCCAGTGAATAAACATACCAAATCTTTTCTGAAAAAACCAGTCTCTTCCATCATTGAATTTTCTTATCATTATTCTCCCCCTCCATATCGGTTTTAAATAACCATTCTATTACTTTTTTATATTAGATAGTATTTTAGGTCTTATGATTTTACCAAATCTCCTCCTTAACCTTAATTATATCACTTAGATAACTGATAGCAAATAAATTATTTTAAGATAAATTTGTATGATATTAATGCATTCCATTCTACCTTTTTACCTTTTTCAAAAAAAGAAGACTAAAAACCCGAGAATAAAATATCCGGGTTCTCTAATAATTATCATGTTTTTTTCTCTATACTCAGTCTTCAATAATACTATACTCCCTAAACTTCTCTTGTAAATCCTCTTTACTTACAGTACTAAATCGGGAAACTTTAGTATCATATGCCTTTTTGAAATATTTTTCTGCCAGATCCCTATTACCCTGTTTTTCATAGATAACACCCAGATAATATTTACTATCAACCATATCTTTATATTCCAGGGCTTTCAGAAAATATTCTTCAGCCTTCTCTAATTCACCCTGTCTATAATAAATTTGTCCCATATTATCAAGAGCTGGGGCATGTTCAGGCTCATCTTCAAGGGCTTCGTTTGTAATATTAAGAGCTTCTTCATAATCGCCTTTTAACATATAGAAATAACTCAAGGATGTTAAGATATCTTCATTAACATATTCATATCTACTTCTAAGGCCCTCCAGCTCTTCTATGGCCTTATCAATAGAATTAAGTTTCCAATAACACAAAGCTATATTCATAGCAATGATACGATCTAGATAACTTTTTTTCTTTATTTGCTTCATTTTTTTAAATTGTTCTAATGCAGCATCATACTTCTCTTCTGTAAATAATAACATACCATATGCTGCCAGAGAAAGGCCATTTCGATTGTCATATTTATCTGCTAGTTTATATAATTTTATTGCTATAGCAGGCTTTTTGACTAAAACCTGAATCAGATAAGCAAGAAACCCAATAATTGAACCAATTACCTTTATCATTTTAAAACTCTCTCCTTATAAACGTTACTTTTACCCCTACCTATAAATAACATCTAATATGTTAATCAGATTACTCCGTTACCTCTATATCCTCATAATCTGTCTTTTCACCTGTATCGGCATATCTAGAAAATTTATCTTTAAGCAGATAGGTAATCCAGAAAGAATATATAGCCATTATAAATAAAATAAAAAACCCTTTCCACATCAAAAGAAAATACATACCTGGGAAGACAGCTAAACATAATATAGTGGTTATAATGTGTCGATTACCTATAAAAAAAGCCGCTTTTATACCATCTAAAAATTTAATATGATATCTAGCTGAAAGAGGGAAGATATAAATACCAATAATCAATAGCTCAATCAGTATATCAAATTGAAAAGGAGCAAAGTATTTTCCTAATCCCCCTAATAAATGTACATTTCTTATATTAATAGTTATAATCATAAAACCAGCTAATAATGCTATCCATATTAGTGTCGCTTGTTTAAAGTTAGTTTTAAAACTATGCCAAAATGGCTTTATCAAAGAGTTATATCCCTCTTGTCTTACTATTTTCCCTGTCACATAAAATAATGCTGTAGTTGACGCACCAATAGTTACAAATGGAATACTAAATATTAGCCACAAAAAATTCAAAACAAGCAAGTTATAAATAACTGTAGAAATTTTATATAGTGGTCCATCAATACTGAATAAATTACCCAATCTTCTCACCTCTAGTAATATTATTATTATTATTTAAATAAATAAATAACTGTCATTAGTCACAGACAAGCAATTTGTTTTATCATAAGTACATTTTATATTAATTTCTAAATAATATCAACTATTAAGATTATCAAAAAAAAGAAAACCCCTCATTAATTGAAAAAAGGGGCTTAAAGACATAAAAAATTCATTTATCTCAACGGCGTTAGTAAGATCTTTTAGAAGTTCTTCAATAGTTTTTCATATATTACATGTCAGATGTATAGAAGGCAGCCTTTAAGACTGCCTTTCTATAATTTATTTATTCAGCAAATGACTCCCTACCCAATATTACAGGAGAAATCAAATCTTTAGTAAAAGGACGGAAACGAAGTGAAAATTTAAAGTCCTCTGGATCCAGTCTATATTTATCAAGGCACTTAGGTCCACAGCTAGCACTATTAATACTCTGATGTTTATAATCTAAATTTATCGCGATTTCATCACCAGGATTCAGTTCATTTAGGTGCCTGGCTTTTTCTAAGTCTGCTGTTGTATATCTATGAGCACTAAAGTTTAATACGGGATCAGCAGATACAAAGATTCCCATACCCCTCAAATCTGTAAAAGAAACCCAGCTAACATCTGTCCTGTTACCATTTTCCTGAGGATAGACATAAGGTGTATCTAATTGATCTACAGCTGCTTCATATAAGCCGACTCTATTAGCCTGTTTACTATCAATATATGATTCACCTGGTCCTCTACCATACCAGGAAACCTGATCAAACATTTTATCCATGGTCATTTGTAAACCTATCCTTGGTAGATTTGGTAGTTTCCCAACAGGTTTTCCTTTAACCTCCAGAACAAGATCGCCAGAACTATATATATTATATATATATTCACATTCAAAGCCGTGAGTAAAGACAGCAGGGGCTATCCGTGAAGATACACTAATTACTAGCTTTTCACCCTTATCAATACAGTCAAAAGAATCAATTCTATGCTGGAGATTATTCAGACCAGCCTTCTTCCAATCTTCAATGTAAACCTGATCATT
>JBDNGI010000195.1:0-2282 GCA_041689345.1 Halanaerobiales bacterium | reverse complement strand
GGAATTACTGCATGAATACCAGGAAAGCTATGGACCTCTGCTTTCCGATTATCCTAACGCTGAATATCCATGGAGGTGGATTAATGATCCATGGCCGTGGGAAATAGAATATTAAAAATGAAAGGAGGAAATAAATAAATGTGGGAATATAGAAAGTTTCTACAATACCCGACTAATGTTGTTAAAAAAGACCCTGACCTGGCTTCATTAATTGTCACACAATTTGGTGGTCCAGATGGCGAATTAGCAGCTTCAATGAGGTATATTTCTCAAATGTATACTATGCCTATACCTGAGGCAAAAGCTACACTTAATAATATAGGTACAGAGGAATTAGCCCACTTTGAAATAGTAGGTACTATTGTTCATAAGTTAGTTGAAGGAGTACCTGCAGATGTATTGAAACAGACAAGATTCGCCCCTCATTATGCCCAAATAGGAAGGGCTAATTACCCCTCTGATGCATTTGGTAATCCCTTTACTGCAGCATATTTTGCTTCACACGAAGATCCTATAGCAGCCATTACAGAAGACCTGGCTGCAGAACAAAAAGCCCGAGCTGTATATGAATATTTATTAGACCTAACTGAAGACCCTGAAATTATAGATACCTTATCATTCCTAAGAGAGAGAGAAGTAGTCCATTTCCAGCGTTTCGGTGAGATTTTAGATCTTTTATATGATTATGACGAAAGATGTCCTTCATAATTTACAGTAAAATATAGTGCTAAATGAAAGAGCTCATTAGGCAAGAATTTAAAATAATAATAATTTTTCAGAAGGATTAGTAGTTATAACAGGCCATTATTTAAAAAATAATGGCCTGTTTCTCTATCAAAAAAATAACCACAGCGACAATCATTGCTGTGGTATTTAAAAAATATGATATTGTTAATAAATATTCTTTACTCAAATTTAAAGGATGTCGAAGAAGCATTCTTTAAACCCTCTGCAGTTGTCTGAAATGCTCCCAAAATTTTATTTAACTGATTTACTTCTTTATCAAAGACTTGAAAATATGAGTTAAATGTATCTTGATTTCCTAAAAGTAATAGTATTAATATTAAGAAAAAAAGAAAGTCCATACCATTTACATCCATATCTGAAGAAGAAGCATTTTCATTATTGTTCATTTCTTCATCCACAGTTTCACCCCCCCTTTTTAATACCTGACCAAAGTCCTTTATATATATATATTACGTGAAAATGAAATCTTTGTTACTATTATATTCAAATTATAGCTAAGAAACTCATATTCACACAACTGCCTGCTTAAAGGTTCTAAAAAGAATGCAGTATAGTATATTTTATACGTTTCAAAAAACTGCCGTATAATTATACGACAGTCTCAATTTTATTATTATATTTTAATAATTCACATACCTACACTTAATTCAGGATTTATCTTTCATCTTTTTTGCAAGTTTTTCTTCAGAGGCATCAATTATATCTGCAATGGAATCTCTTCCACTCATTCTGGCCTCTGCTGCTGGTGAGCCCATAAGAACTTGATCACTAAAGCGCCCTGCTTGTTGTGCAATATCTGCTTTAAAACTACTTTCCGTATATTCTTCTTCAACTTCTGGGAAATCTACTCTTCCAACTTTTATATGATTATTTTCTTTAACATTTATCCTATGATTACTTTCCTCTTCCAGCTCATCTTTTTCTGGGATATAATTATCATCTGTTTTTTTACTCTTCAAATTTCCCACCTCACCTTAAATAAGATTTATCTTATAAAATAATTTTAAGCCAAGGTATATACCCTGGCTTAAAGTGTAGTAGTATTAACTATAAATTAGTGCGGATAATATTAATTATTGATTAGAAATAGAGTTTTCATAAGCTTCAATCATTTTTCTGACCATATGCCCACCAATAGCTCCGGTGTCTCTAGTTGTCATGTTTCCGTAATAACCACTTTGAGGTACTTCGATACCTAGTTCATTAGCAACCTCATACTTAAATTTTTCCATTGCTTGTGCGGCTAGCGGATTAACTAAAGTATTACTTTTTTGACCATTACCCATTTTTTTATCACTCCCTTATTAGATAGTATTTATAGTATGTGTTTTATGAGAGTTCCTATCCTAGTATTATATGGTTATAATGTATATATATATCAAGCCCTACTTTGACGCTCCTCGGGGCAAGCCCACGAGGATTCCTTATTCACAGAACCTCGCCTTTTTACAGTTAATCTCAAGGATTAAATGTAAACTAGTCTTACAAGTTCTGAGCAAACACACAAAGTGATTCACTCAAAAGCAGAGCTTTTG
>JBDNGI010000194.1:0-2003 GCA_041689345.1 Halanaerobiales bacterium | reverse complement strand
CACCAATATCCCCTAGATCAAGTTTATTATATCTATATTTTGCACAACCGGCAGTTAAGATAACTGCATCCTCTGGTAATTCTTCAGCTACATCTTTGTAATAATCACGAGTTTTATGACGTCCATCACAACCTGCCATTACTACAAATCTACCGATATCACCTTCTTTAACTGCTTCTACTACTTTATCAGCTACACCCATAACAGCATCGTGAGCAAATCCACCAGGTATTGAACCAGATTCTAATTCTTCTGGCGCATCACATTTTTTAGCATGTTCAATAATTGCAGAGAAGTCTTTCTGTTCACCAGGGTTACGATCATCTATATGAGTAACACCTGGGAAACCTACAACACTTGTTGTATAAACACGGTCTTTATAAGAGTCCTTAGGTGGTACTAGACAATTTGTTGTCATCAAAATAGGGCCATTAAATTTCTCGAATTCATCAGCTTGCTTCCACCAAGAGTTTCCGTAATTACCTACAAAGTTATCATATTTTTTAAAAGCTGGATATGAATTTGCTGGTAACATTTCACCATGTGTATATACATCTACACCAGTTCCCTTTGTTTGTTCCAATAGTTCTTCTAAGTCCTTCAAATCGTGACCACTAATTAAGATAGCCGGGTTATCTCTAACACCAATATTTACATTCGTAATCTCTGGACTACCATAATGACCAGTATTTGCTTTATCAAGTAAAGCCATAGTCTGAACTGCAATCTCTCCACACTTCATAACCAGGCCGATTAATTCATCAACTGACTTATCCTCATCTGCCGCAGCAGCAAGGGCTTCTGTTAGGAAAGCAAAAATTTCATCACTCTTTTCTTCTAATACATAAGCATGTTCAGCATAAGCAGCAATACCCTTTAAGCCATATATTAATAACTCTTTTAGAGATCTGATATCTTCATCTTCGATGGAAAGAACACCAATCTCTGCACCCTTTAGATAGAAATCTTTTACATCATCACTATACCAGGTACATTCATCAGGTAATGCTTCATTATATTCTTCACCATGTTCAGCTTGATAAGCCTCATACAGTTTATTTTTGATTACTTTTCTTACCTCTAATGCTTCCTTGATTCTCGTTTCAAATCTTTCAGGGTCAAAACTTACATTAGTAATTGTTGCAAATAGACTTTCATTAACAAAAGCCCCTACAGATTCATCCTGAATTCCAAATTTTTGGGCCTTTTCAGCATAAACCGAAATACCTTTAAGTAGATAAATTAATAAATCCTGTAAATTTGCTACATCATCTGTTTTACCACAGACACCTCTAACAGTACAGCCTTCACCTTTGGCTGCTTCTTGACATTGATAACAAAACATACTCATCTTCAAACCCTCTCCTTATTTTTTTATATTTTCTCAGTAAGAAATAATATTCTCCTGAAGTCAACCAATACTAGTAAATCATTTAAGTAACTTAAATGTATTGGTTGTGCCTTTAAGTAGCCCCAACCATGAATCAAATCTTCTTTATTACAATATTTATTATATCTGATACTATATAACTGTGCTATGATATATATCACAGTTACTATATTTATTCTATTTGTTTAGTCAAGATTTTACTACACTGGAATAAATACATGATTAATTACTAGTTTGTTTGGTGCTTAAATCTAAGTTTGAAGCTAAATCTACTTCTTTTTCTGTACTGTCTTTAGAAACATACCAATAAAAATAAGCAATTATAAAGCTGCCACCAACTATATTACCTAAAGTAACAGGTACTAGATTTCTTATATATCCCATTATAGTAATACTATCAGGGTGAGGAATTAATAACCCCATGGCTAATAAAGACATATTAGCAATACTGTGTTCAAAACCGCTACCAATAAAGGCAAATAAGCACCAAAAGATTAGAATTAATTTAGCAACTTCATTTTCCACTTTAAAGCTCATCCAAATGGCTAGGGTGACCAACATATTAGCTAAAATCCCTCTAAAAAACAATTCACCTATAGCTGCTCCCATTTTT
>JBDNGI010000193.1:0-2476 GCA_041689345.1 Halanaerobiales bacterium | reverse complement strand
TTTTCTTCTAGTTTATCAAGCCTAGTCTCTAGTTTATCAAACCGGTCTTCAAATGTCTTCTTGAAACTATAAACACCCTCAAGTAATTGATCCAGTTTATCACTCATTTTTTTGATACCCCCAGATTTTTTTAATAGCCTTTATATTATCTATTTCTCAATTTATTAAAAAAGTCCTGCATTAAATGACGACTTTCCTCAGCTAAAATCCCACCTTTAACCTCACTTACCTGGTGGTTTAATCGCTGATCTTGTACAATATTATAAAGACTACCTGTGGCACCAGCTTTTGGATCAAATGCACCAAATACAAGTTTCCTAATACGAGCCTGAACTATAGCTCCTGCACACATGGGACATGGTTCAATTGTAACATATAGATCACAATTATCCAATCTCCAACTATGCATATTCTGGGCAGCATCTCGAAGAGCAAGTATTTCAGCATGGGCTGTAGGATCAAAATCCCTCTCTTTTAGGTTATATCCCCTACCCACTATTTTATCGTTATAGATAACTATAGCCCCGATTGGAACTTCTTCAATCTCCAGGGCTTTTTTAGCTTCTACTATTGCTAATTTCATATAATCTTGATCAGTTTTCATAAAATAAACTCACACATTCGTGCAAGTTCCTCCTGATAATAATAAATTTAATGGCGTGCCCGGAAGGAATCGAACCCTCAGCCTTCTGATCCGTAGTCAGACGCGATATCCAGCTTCGCCACGGGCACAAATTATATACAATAATCTCTCACCAGCAAATAATATCTTACCATAAAGCTTGAGAAAAATCAAATCTTTTTAATTAAATGTTCCAAAATATTTTTCGGATTACAAGTTAAACTAAGCTACAAAGCTGAGAATAAATGTTATTTTTAAACAAGCCTTTATTTCTTTAATAATATTTGCTGATCACAAAACAAATTGTATTATGAACTTCACTATTTGTCAAGTAAATTTGATTGCATATTTTTTACATTTTATATCTTAGCTATTATCAGCCCTCTAAAGGTAGCCATTCCAATACTCGCTGAATTTTTTTATCCCAGTAGCCCCATTCATGTACTGCAGATTCTTCTTCATAAGTTAACTCTACACCCTGCTGCTTACAGAAATCCCTAAACCTAATATTATCATCATATAGGAAGTCTTCTGTACCACAACATTGGAATAAATAAGGTTTTTCACCTTGATATGATTTTAATTTTTTAATAAGATGGAAAAGGTCATTATTACTATCTCTAACATTCTGGTTTTTTCCAAAAATTAATCTAAACTCTTCATATAATTGTTCATCTTTGGATATTTCCTCTACTTCAGCAGCAATATCTACTGCGCCAGAAAGACTGGCTGCTGCTGCATATCTATCTGGATGGCTTAGTGCCATTTTAAAAGCACCATATCCCCCCATAGAAAGCCCAACCACAAAATTATCTTCTCGTTGTCCTGATATAGGGAAGAACTGTCTGGCTATATTGGGAAGCTCTTCACTAATAAAAGTCCAATACTGATAACCCTTCTCCATATCTGTATAAAAACTGCGATGGACAGTCGGCATAACTACTGCCAGCCCCAGAGGAGCTACATATCTTTCAATAGAAGTCCTTCTCTGCCAAATAGTATGATCATCAGATAAACCATGTAGTAGGTATAGAACTGGATATCTATCTCCACTAGCATTATTCTCCATGCCTATCTGGGAATTTGTATTCTGTGGTAATATTACATTCATTGAAGTAGAAAGTCCTAATACCTCTGAATAAAAATCACATTGAATAAACGCCATATCTACCACTCCTAATTTATGGATTAAAAAACATTCTATAACAAGCATTGTTAATTGTGTCAGTAAAAATTTAATTATTCAAGGACTTAACAGCAGTACTAATCCTACTAAGCCCATCTTCTAACAGTTTCCTAGGACAAGCTATATTAATCCTCATAAATCCTTCTCCACCACTACCAAACCAGGTACCTACATCCAGTCCAACCCTGGCTTTATCAACCATAAACCTCTCTAATCCCTTATTACTAAGACCAAGCCCTCGACAGTCTAACCACATCAAATATGTTCCTTCAGGTTTTATAACCTGTATAGCAGGGATATTTTTATTAATATAATCAAGTAGATAATCCCTGTTCTCTTCCAAATACTTTAATTGACTCTCTAACCAATCATCCCCTTGACTATAAGCAGCCTTCATAGCAGTATACCCTATAATATTACCACTACTTACAAAATCCCCCATGTTTTCTATAAATGATCTTCTCATTTCACTATTAGGAATTATAGTAACAGCTGCGTTTAAACCAGCTAAATTAAAAGTTTTACTAGGGGCAATCATTGTAATTGTATTCTGGGCAATTTCATCTGAAATTGATGCCATTGGGATATGCCTATTAGCAGTGTATATTAAATCTGAATGTATTTCATCTGAAACAATAATATAATTATATTGCAGACATATATCAGCC
>JBDNGI010000192.1:0-6523 GCA_041689345.1 Halanaerobiales bacterium | reverse complement strand
TGATAATTTACTGCTGCTGGATTAGTAAGTGGTCCTAGTATATTAAAGATAGTTCTTAAGCCAAGTTCTTTTCTTGGTTTAATAGCAAATTTCATCGCTTTATGATGTACAGGTGCAAAAAGAAACCCCATATTTACTTCCTGCAAACATCTTCCCACCTGTACAGGGCTTATAGATAAATTGACTCCTAATGCCTCTAAAACATCAGCACTACCACTTCTACTTGAAACTGCTCGATTACCATGTTTAGCCACTGTCAGATCAGCTCCGGCTAGAACAAAAGCAACAGTAGTAGAAATATTAAAAGTATTACTACCATCTCCTCCTGTACCACAGGTATCAATAGACAAGTCTTTATAATTTTTTATTGATATGGCCTTTTCTCTCATTACTCTAGCTGCAGCAGTTATTTCCTCGATTGTCTCACCTTTCATCCTTAAGCCTACCAACATACCAGCAATTTGACTTTCAGTTACTTGACCCTCCATAATAGCTCTCATAGTACCTTCCATTTCCATCTCAGATAGATTCTGCCCTGCCACAACTTTTTCTAAACATTTACTAAACATCTTTTTTGCCCCCTTTAAATTTTCTTAGAGCTTAAAAGAGTATAGAAATCAAAAAACAGGCTCATATATTATATAAGCCTGGTTCATTACACTTTATCCCATCTCAACTAAACTAAACTATACTCTCAACTCATCTAAACTCGGCTCAACTCATTTTATTTATTTTTATTAATAATACCTTATATCAAATTTTTTGTCAAGTCAATTATACCCTTTTTATAAAAGATAATATTGTCATTCTTCTTCAAAACTTTCAAGTATTTCTTGATAAATATCCTTTATTTCTTGATGATCTTCAGGCAAGGCATCAATATGACCCCAACCTTCTACTTGAAAGATGCCATCATAAGCAAGGCTGTGATATGATACAGTCATATGTGGTATATCTCGATCATTTAATATATCATCCATTATATTTGCCTCAATCTCATTATTAAGTAGAACGACTTTCTGAAATTTTCCCATAATAAACCACTTCACTTTTTTTAGTATACTTTCTCCCCAGGCCTATTAATTATGGCTATTTTTGTATCATAATCAGAAAGCCTTCTAGCGAATTCCTCAGTTATATTATATTCATCTCCAAAATGTATTGGTACAAATAAAGATGGTCTTAAAGTCTCTATAAAATATTCTCCAGCTAAATAATGATAGTTTTTTAATCTAGGATCAACAGGAACAAAAGCAATGTCAATTTTCTTTCCTTTTAATTTATTTACCTCTTTTTTAAAATCAGCTTCCTCTTGTTGTAATTGCTCTTCTGAGAAACTACTCCAATGCCACCAATTTAAATCACCGGCGTGAAAAATAGTTTTACCATTATAAAATAACAAAAATGAAAGACCTTGATCTGTTGATCCATAAGCAGAAATGCTGATATCATCTAGAGAAATTTGTTCATCCTTTTTCATATAATAAACATTTTTATTGTCTCTCTTATTTTCTCTTATTATATCATCACTTAAGATATATTTAATATTAGGATTATACTGCTCCCATTCAAATATAACAGGATTGTAATGATCACTATGTCGATGACTAACAAATACATATACATCATCATATTTTTCAAGTATATCTTTCCTAATTACTCCTTTGACCAGACTATTTTGTAACAATCCATCCTTTTCAAGCCCATCTCTCTTGTCATTAGAAATATTATCACTACTATTAATATTATCACTATCAATTTTATCACTATTTATTTTATTAACTTCATCTAAACCCATATTATTTTTATCGAATTTATCAATATAATAATCAAATACTAATAGCTTGTTTTGAGACTCTATTGCAACACCACTATGATATAAATGATATATTTTCATAAATATAGCCTCCACTTCTTAATAAGTACTGTCAAATCTTTTTACTTTCTTTTCCGCCTAAACATTGTTATATCAACAATCTATTTAATAATCCATCTTTCTGTCAAGACTCCTATATTGAATGGCCTCTGCCACATGATCAGTACATAAAATTTGACTTTTATCCATATCTGCTATTGTTCGTGCCAATCTTAAAATTCTATCATATGCCCGGGCACTCAAACCTAGTTTGTCAATAGCATTTTTTAATAAATATAAGCCTTGATCTTCTACTCGGCAGTATTCTTGTAGTTTTTTTCCTGTTAATTGTGAATTGAAATTTATATTTTCATTTTCATAACGCTTCATTTGTACCTGATGAGCCTCTATTACTTCCTGCCTCATGCTTTTTGAACTCTCAGCTTTATTTACCCTCCCGGTTATTTCTTCAACACTTAAGGCAGGTACCTCAATCTGAATATCTATACGATCCATTAAAGGGCCTGATACCTTAGCTCGATATTTATTGATTTGTGGACCAGTACATGTACACTCATGTCGATCATCACCATAATAACCACAAGGACAGGGATTCATGGCTGCAATCAAAGTAAACTGTGCTGGAAAAGTAGCACTCATAGTAGCTCTAACTATATTAACTACTCCTTCTTCCATCGGCTGTCTAAGCATCTCAAGCACATTCCGTTGGAATTCCGGTAACTCATCGAGAAATAATGTACCATAATGGGCTAAACTAATCTCACCAGGTTCAGGTATACGCCCTCCCCCTACTAGACCTGATGTTGATATACTATGATGTGGTTTACGGAAAGGTCTTTCTTGCATTAAAACCCTATTTGAATTTAATAACCCCATTATACTATATATTTTAGTTAACTCCAGTGTTTCTTCTTCTAATAAGGGTGGAAGTATCGTACGAAGCCGTTTAGCTAGCATAGTTTTACCGGAGCCGGGCGGCCCAACCATTATAAGGTTATGACTACCAGCAGCAGCTATTTTCATTGCCCTTTTGGCCTCTTCCTGTCCTTTTACTTCAGAGAAATCAATACTATATATAATATTTTTTTCAACAGTAGCAGCTGTTTCTTTTCTGACATTACTTAATATCTCTCCTGTATTAAAGAAATTACAAAGATCAGATAGTTTCCTGATAGGAATCACTTCAATATTATCTACTAGTGAAGCCTCCGAATAGTTATCTTCTGGTACAATTATTCCTTTCAACTGATGATCACGTGCTTTTAAAACCATAGGTAATATTCCCTTTACAGCCCTTAAATCTCCGGTCAGTGACAATTCACCTGCATATAAATAATCACTAACATCAGAGCTAAAATAACCACAAGCATCCAGTATCCCTGTTGCTATTGCTAGGTCAAAATGCGGCCCTATCTTTTTTATATCCCCAGGGGCAAGATTAATGGTAATACGTTGAATAGGAAAATCATATCCAGAGTTTTTAATAGCAGCCCTTACCCTTTCTCTTGATTCTCTAACTGCTGCATCTGGTAAGCCTACAATATCAAAAGCTGGTATACCTCGAGATAAATCAACCTCTACTTCCACAATAAATCCATCAATCCCCATAACCGTAGCACTAATCACCCTGGATAACATTAAGAATCCTCCCTATTCTAGTTAAAAAGCATTTTTAAAATGCTTTAACTTCCCTTTACCATCTCTAATTTGAATACTAATTACATCAAACCTAAGCTTTTTTTTACTATCATTACTTAATAAATAATATTGAGCAGTTCGTTTTATCTTCTCCTGTTTTCTTTGATCAACAGCAGATTGAGGGGTTCCATACTTTAAACTCCTCCTTAATTTCACTTCAACAAAGACTATAAACTGTTGATCATAGGCAATAATATCAATCTCTCCACGGGCATATCTAAAATTCCTATTTACTATCTTATAACCATGCTTTACTAAGTAGCTTACTGCTTTATCTTCTCCAAAATTACCTAATTCTCTTTTGTTCATATTACCAACCTCATATGTTTACTTGATTATTCTCTTGATCATTATTCTCTTGTCCAAATTCCCTACTATTTTTTTGATGATGATCACTTTTAATATATAAATCTCTCTGTGGATAGGGAATTTCAATATTATTTTCTTTAAATACATCCCAAATTCTCAATAATACATCACTCTTTATATTTGCAATACCCTGATCCGGGTCTGAAATCCAGAACCGGCAAATAAGATTAATTGAACTTTCACCAAATTCTTCAACAATACATCGGGGTTCAGGTTCTTTATTAATTCTCTCAATATATTTTATAGAATCCTGTATTAATGAAATAACCTCTCTCAACTCAGAGTTATAAGATATACCAATTTTAACATCTATTCTTACAAGCCGATCACTATATGACCAGTTTATTACTGTTTGTGTAATAAAATCTTCATTCGGTATCAAGTATTCTTTGCCACCTCGAGTTATTAATGAAACAAATCTAGTCTCAAGAGAATTTATATAACCATAATTATTATTTATCTCAATAACATCTCCTGGCTTAACTGATCTATCCATTAATATAATAACTCCACTAACAAAATTAGAAACAACCTTTTGTAGCCCAAAACCTAAACCTACCCCAAGTGTACCACCTAAAAATGCAAATGCAGTTAGGTTAATTCCCAAACTACTCATTCCAATAAGACCGGCGATTACCATCAGCAATATACGAACGAATTTCCTGATCAATATTTTTGCTGCAGGGGTCAAGCTTTCTAATTTATTAATTCTAAGCTCAAGTATATCGCTTAATTTATCTGCAATATATATTAATATTGAAATTATAATTATACCATTTATTATAGTCATTACTGAAATTATATAATCACCACTGCTAAAGATAATTTCATCTAAATAGTTAACTAAGTCATTATAAACACCTAATATTTTTAAAGCAGCTATTATCCAAACAAAGAATGAGATAAAACGTGACATAAAATCACTTTGTATAAATGATGAGACAATCTTAATTACAATCCAGGCATTTAATAAATGACCAACTGCCATTAAAAATTGATAGGGAAACATAAGGTTAATAGCTAATAATACATATAACCAGATTAGTGCTGTTCCAATTATCGGCCAAATTGAATTTGCTAACTCTCTATTTAGATTCTCCTTTGAAATAAACTTAATGTACCCAAGCAATTTACTTATTTTATCTTTTAATCCATTTTCCTGAAAAGAACCAGAAATGAAATAGGATATTATAGTTACAAATAATAGAATAATAAGCTGTATTATATACTGTAATGTTAATATATTATTCTTTAGCCAATCTAACATATCTGCTACATTGATTTCCAATTTTAATACCTCCATAATTTAGCTCATCAAAAATATCATAATTTCAACAGAAAAGGTAATTATGAATAAATATATCCTAAAACGGAAGGTAACATAATTGCGGCCGAACCATAATCACATATTATGTAAATATATACCTATATATAATATTCACTATCAAACATATGATTCCTGCAATTCATAATTATTATTAAGAAAAGAAAATCCTGTAAACTGTCTTTCGCTGTCTGAGAATACGATTTTAACAGATAGGACTATGGTGTAAATCAGTTTGAATTATTCCTCCCACCATGTTAAAGGTTAACAATTATTCTTCTTAACCATTTCTAAATAAAAATGTTCAGGTAACAAAATGGAGACATAACTCATATTATTAAGTATACCTATTTAACCAACGTAGGAATATTTCAGTAAAGGAGGGAAACATATGGGTGACTACGGAAATGGTTTTGGAGATGGTGGTTCTTTAATTTTCTTAATCCTGATCCTTCTCGTACTTGGCGGAGGATTTGGTGGAGGACATTAAATTAATATATGATTTATCATTCATTTTATGTGTAAAGGAGGATTGATTAATGGCAGGCGGATATGGTAATGAAAGTGGTGCATTTGTTATATTCTTAATCCTTATCCTCTTCCCTTAAATATAATAGATAAATTTTTGATTATTAATAACTTACATAAATTCCAGGTTTATACGTTTTAGTTCTTCATCTGTATTAACAGGTAATCTAACCTCAAGTACATTATCTTTAACGATTGCTTTAATACCTGACCTGACAATATTAGAAGGTAGTGAAAAAACCTCTTCTTCTTCACCAGGTTTCCAACTTACAACCAATTGATCTGCCTGTTTATATTCTCGGGAACCGTAACCCTAAATATATAAAATCCATGAATTTTAAATAATTCGACATTGCTATTTGTTGAACTATTCTGCATGTTTATATCATGCATCCTATCATTATTTATATCATAAAATTTACTTCCAAGGGCATTTCTTAATGTTTTATTAATATAAGCTTGCACTTCATCCCTACGTCTTTCGCTATAACATATACATATTGCTGTTTCATATTTTCACCTCCTTGTATCTTTGCTGTTACCAACATTATCAACCCTTTGGTGTAAGGGAATCAGTAATGATAGTTAACTATCATTACTGTCGGTCCACATCGCCAATGATATTGCGAGGTTTTCTATGTTAAAGGCACTTCCCCTAACCCTGTAGGAATGTTTAACACTTCAACTGTAGAGCGTAGGACTTGTGGAGCATCCCACGGTACCTATAT
>JBDNGI010000191.1:0-1547 GCA_041689345.1 Halanaerobiales bacterium | reverse complement strand
GGAATTAACAAGTTGGATTATCGCTGGCCGACAGCAAGATCTTTTATCAATGATATAGTTATTGGATTAAAAAATGATGGTGATTTTGATGCTTAACCCAGATAATAGACAACTATATCTACAGGCCTTAAAGCCACCATTAAATTATAAATTGGAGTATGGTATAGGGACTACATATACACTTGATTTAACTACTCTTTTAATTGTACCCTTAGCTTTAGTTAATTTTAGTGCAGGTGAAGATAAAGATATCTTTAATGATAGGATTGCAGTAACAGAGGCATTACAAAGGGCTGCAAACAAACTTACAGTCTTTAGTCAGCAGGGAAGGATAACAATACCTAAGAATATTAATTTGCTTTACAGTTATTTAGAAGACATTGTTATAGAAGTTCAACCGGCTGGGGGTAAAGGGGTATTTCACCCCAAGATATGGGTATTAAAATTTCTTAATAATGAGGGGCAGGTAAGAAATAGATTAGTTATTCTTTCACGTAATATTACCTTTGATAAGTCCTGGGATTCTATATTGGTACTTGAAGGAGAGACGTCTGCCACTATAATTGATAAAAATAAACCATTAAGTGACTTCATATCTTATTTGCCTAGAATAGCGGTTGCCAATTTAAATGAAGCTCATAAAGAAAAGATAGTAAATTTAGCAGATGAAATAATGAATGTAAAATTCCAAGCACCAGAAGATTTTGAAGATGATCTACAATTCTACCCTCTAGGAATAGAAGGCTATAATGAGTTTATTTATCCTGATAATTATGAACAATCTCTGATGATATCTCCATTTATTTCTTCTAATTTACTAAATAGATTTAAAGGCAATAAAAACATATTAATATCACGTGATGATCAGATACAGGAAGTATATGATACTATAAAAGATAAATTCACAAATATTTATGTTATGGATTCTTTAATTGAAAGTATAGGTAGTGACATAGACATTGACGCTGAGAAAAATAATTATCAGATTGATACGGAAGTAAGAAGTGGTTTGCATACTAAGTTATTTCTATTTGAAAAGGGAAATGAAGCTAGTTTATGGGTTGGTTCCGCTAATGCTACAAATGCTGCTTATAACAATAATATAGAATTTATGGTCCGGCTACAAGGAAGGAAAAATAAGATAGGCATTGATAATTTTTTGGGGGATAAGATAGATGAGAATTCATTTGCTAGTTTATTAATGGACTATAGACATTGGGAATCTAATCAGCCTGATGAAATTGAGATCTTTACTCAAAGATTAGAAGAAATAAGAGAATTAATATTAGGATTAAAATTAGAATTACAGGTTTTAAAAGAATATGAAGAGGATGTTTATACTTTAAAGATAATTGCTGCTAAGAAGATTAATATTGATAATAATATTATCTATGGATTCTGTTGGCCTATAACTAGAAAAGAAGCTGTTTATAAGGTTAGAATAGATAAATTATTCACTGAAGGAGAAATATTATTTCGATCATTATCACTGGAAACATTAACAAGTTTTCTTGCTTTTTCCCTAAAGATAAAAACTGATGATCATC
>JBDNGI010000190.1:0-4562 GCA_041689345.1 Halanaerobiales bacterium | reverse complement strand
TCTCCCCATAATTGGGAATAATAAGATCATCAATACATCAAAAATAAAGGTAGCTGACATAGCATAGGCGATATCTGTATCATCAGCTCCTATAACAGGAGATAAGGCGGCAATTGCTGATCCACCACAAATGCCTGTGCCAGCACCTATAAGATTACTTAACTTCCAATTTACCTTCAGTAAATTCCCCAAAATATATGCTGATGCAAAAGCTGCAGTCAGGGTAAAAAGCATAACAAATAGGGAATATTTACCTACTGTTAATACCTGGGTTATACTTAATCCGGTACCTAACAAGATGATTGCCAGGCGCAGGAGCTTTTTGGAAACAAACTTTAATCCTACTTCCATCTGATCTTTAATAGGAAGGCTAAGATTAAAGATCATTCCAATGAGCAGTGCTGAAATGCTAGCACCTATGATAGGTATTTTATTTCCTAAAAAAAGTGAGATAACTGCAATAACTAAAGTAACTCCGACACCAAGAAAATATTTTTTTACTTTAATAGAGTAGATAATAAACAGTCCTTTCTAGATAATTTATTTATATAGCTTAGTTTTTAATAGATAATTTTGCCTATTTCTCCTTTCTCCCTATTTTAGGATTATGGTTTTTTCTCCGATTTAGTTGCTGCAAAAACGTCTGAAGATTTTGCTATTAGCAGCGCTTGTGGAGGTGATTTAGAATTATTATAACAGAGAGGGTTGCATAATTAAAATAATATGTTATTATACTATCTATAAGTAATTACTAATGGGGTGCTGTCAATGAACTTGAGACAACTTAGAATTTTTATTTTTGTTTGTAAGACTTGTAGTATGACGGAAACAGCAAAAGAGTTGTATATGACACAACCGGCTGTCAGTCAGACTATTTTAGATCTAGAAAATGAATTAAATATCAGATTATTTGATAGGATAAAGAACAGATTAGTTCTTACTAATACTGGGGATATTCTCTTAAATTATAGTAAAAAAATAATACATTTGCTTGAAGAAGCAGAAGATGTGCTAGATAAAATAGCTAATATTCAGGCAGGCAAGTTGAGGGTTGGAGCCAGTATGACTATAGGTACATATTTACTGCCGGAGGTATTGAGTAGTTTTAATAAAAAATATACTGGAATAGATCTACCCCTTGTGATTGATAATACAGTTTTAATTGTTAGTAAAATCTTAAATAATGAAATCGATATTGCGTTAGTAGAGGGGCCAGTAGAATCTCAGGATATAATTATTGAACCTTATTGTGAAGATGAATTAGCCCTAGTATGTTCTAAGGAACATCCCTGGTCTAAAAAAAACTACATAGAACCGGCAGAAATTAAAAAGGAGAATTTAATAATTAGAGAAGAGGGGAGTGGTACTAGAAACATTGTAAAAACTACTTTTTTACAACATAATCTATCATATAATATAAAACATACTTTAAACAACTTTGAAGCAATTAAAAAGGCGGTTTCGGCAAATATTGGTATATCTATAATCCCTGAAATAGCTATCAAAAGAGAGCTTGAGGAAGAGGAGCTTAAAAAAATTGAGATTAGAAATATTAAATTTAAGCGTTTGTTTAAAGTTATTTATCATAAAGACAAGTACCTGACAAAGCTTTTTAAGCAATTTTATAAGTATATATATGAATATAAAAAGCCGAATATTTAAGCTAAAAGTAGAAAGCAATACTGTACATATACCACTCGTTGGGCAAGAACCTACTGGTGAAAAGCTTGTCCAGACGAAAGAAATGGAGAAGAACCATACTTTTTAACAGACACTATAAAAATTGTATTAAAGATAGTCAGGTGATATAATATTATAGATATATCTACATATTGTAAATGCTTATTTTCTGGAGGAATTTGATGGTTTTTAAATTTGGTATTATAGAAAACACCTCTAATAGGGGACTAAATAATAGTATTTCAAAATTAAAAAACCTTCTATCTACAATAGATAAAGATATTAATTTATTATTATTTCAGGATTGTATGGAAAAAGATTTTATTAATAATGATGATATAACTAAAATTAAGGAATATTCTTCTATTAGAGTCAATATATTCTCAGATTTAGCAAATAGTTTTTCTATTTATTTATCACCAGGAATATTACTGGAAGCAGATCAAGACAATTTATATAGGAGTTCTGTATTATTTAATCCTCAAGGGAGGCTTATTTTAAAACAACGTCAAATCTATATCGAGGAAGACAGAGATCTTTATGATAATGATTTAAATAAAAAATACTTAGGTAATCTAGAAGACCTAGACCTGGAAAAGAAGTTGAAAATTAAGGTTGGTACAAGGATTAACTATACTGATATTGAAGCTGGGAAAATAGCTTTTATGATAGATCGGGACTGCTGGCATCCGCAAATAGGGAGGGTAATGGCCCTGGAAGATGTAGATATAGTTTTAGCTGTGAACAATATAAAAGCTGTTAAAAACAATCAAGGATTATATAATCCTTGGCAGCAATTAGCCGGTGTCTGGTCACAGGTACAGCAGAATCAGTTTATAGCAATGGAAGCTAGTAATGGTGGACAAAATCTAATACATGCCCCCTGTGAAATAAGCCCTTATCGTTCGGGTATTTTAGCGCCTTTGGGTATTCAGAAAGAATCTAATGAAAATAATATTACTGCTTATTTTGAGGTTTTATCTAGAAATTATAAAGAGATAAATGGATTTAAATTAATCTCTACAAAGATTAATATGGATAAGTTAAAAGAAATTAGAACGTCCTATCCCCTTAGGGAATACCTTAATAAACCCTTATACTGTAGAGAAATAGGGGGTATTATGAATGTGGGAAAAGTTAAAGAGTAGGCTTTTTATAATCTACTTGAACTACAAATATAGATCATCCAAAATTAAAAAACATATCTGGAAGAATAAAAATTGCGTTGAAAATAAGGCTATTACTGTTCAAAAGGAAAAAGGACAGTCTATTGAAAGTGATAATAGCCAGATAACTGCTGCTGCACTGCAGATTAAGATGGTATTATATGATAACCCACTAAAATTTGCTGATAAAATGGAAGAGTTGGTATACCAGGCAAGTAAAAAAGGGGCACGATTACTTGTATTTCCTGAAGATAATCTGAGTCAATTATTGGGTTTACTACCTGGTATTTCAGATAATGATGAAAGTCAAGATGATCAAAATAATAATGGAAAACAGGCTAATAAAGTAGATATAGATGAGATCTTGTCAGAAATAGGGGATGATATTAGTATTTCAGAGGTACTTGCATTTATTGGTCCCTTTATTAAAAAAGTCAGTTTACTTATCTTTGCTGAGTTGTCTTGCAAATATAATATATATATTATGGCGGGAAGTGGATTGTTTCCTGATAGTATTGAATATGTTGGTAAAGAAAATATGGCAGAAGATATTAAAAAGAACAATAATATAAGGGTTTTAAGAAATATTCGAGATTCAGATAGTAAAATGATCTTTAATATTGCATATTTATTTGGACCAGATGGTAAATTGTTAGGTAGACAGAAGAAGAATCACCTTTTGCCCCTTGAAGATAGATGGGGTATTAAGTCAGGTCAAGAAATATCAGTTTTTTCTACCGAGATAGGTAAGCTTGCTTTTCCTATTTGTATGGATGCTACTTATTTTGAGACCTTTCAGATTGCATGTAATAAGGGTGCTGAGATTGTTATGATACCAATTGCCAATCCTGATCCAAGTTATAATTATTGGACTGCGCTTAGAGGTATCTGGGGACGTGTTCAAGAAAGTCCAGTTTATGGTATAAAAAGTGCTATGGTGGGGGATTTTTTAGGATTTGAATTAACCGGTCAGGCTGGGATTTATGCCCCAATCCCTCTTACTGCAAATCAAGATGGAATCATAGCTGAGTCAGATACACATGACTGTGAAGAGATAATCATGGCTAAACTTAATTTAAAGCTATTGAAAGAATATCGAGAAAATAGTAAGATAGAAAAGAATAAGGAGTTTGAAGAAAAATATTTCCCTGACATCTATATTTAAGTTGTGTAAAATTGCAAGTCTGTCAAAATTGTGTCGCTCTATCTCAACCATGAAAAAATTATAATTTTAATTACAAAAGTTTTGTTAATATATAGTAATAAATTATTATAGAAAATTTGTTAATCTCTCAGAAAAGATGTGACTGAAAATGAAATTAAGGAATCAAATGATGTATTCCAGCGCTTATCTTGCCGTGGCTTTAACTACACAAACAGTTGTTACCTGGTATTCTTTTTATTATGCACCACCTGAAAAAGCAGGGTTAATAAGTATAGCTCTGATAGGTTATGCCCTTCTAATTGGCAGGATTATTGATGCAATTGCTGATCCCCTTGTAGCATATTGGAGTGATAATTCAACACATAAAAAAGGGCGACGTATTCCCTTTATTAAATATGGGGCATTACCCCTGGTAGTTACTTTTGTATTAATATGGTTTCCCTTAGTTGATGAATTAAGTATTATTAATTTTTACTATCTTACAATAATGATGAGTGTTTTTTTCTTTTTCTTTACAGTAGTTGTTGCTCCATATCTAGCACTATTGCCGG
>JBDNGI010000189.1:0-3854 GCA_041689345.1 Halanaerobiales bacterium | reverse complement strand
CTATCAAGCAGACAGCTAATGAAGAAAATATAAAAGGCTGTGCAGTAGGATTGGTTGAGATTTATGGATATGCAGCAGCTCTAATAGGAACTGATGCTGCTTTAAAAACTGCTAATGTAAGATTATTGGGGCTAGATAAAACCAAAGGTAAACCACATACTCCTGGATTAATCATGTTTTTAAAATTAGCAGGACAGATTGGGGATGTGGAAATGGCCCTTGATGCTACTCTGGAAGCAATCAAACCCCTAACAGGTTCTACTTCCTCCTCAATAATTGCCAGACCAGATGATAAACTAGCTTCATTAATAAAGGCAGGGATTTAAAATGTTAAAAAAACAAAAAGATAATAGTAACTTACAACAAGCAAGTCCTATTTCTAACTCTTATGGTTTTATTGAAACAAGGGGTATGACCACCATTATCTACGCAATTGATGAAATGCTAAAAGGAACTAATGTTAAGCTAGAAGGCCTTAAAAAAATTGGTTCATCTTATCTCACTGTTGTAATTAGTGGGAATAATGATGATGTCAATACTGCTATAAATATTGGCCAACAAGCTGTCAAAATTATTGAGAAACGTAACCCCTCTCCTGCTACTTTTCAGGATGGTTTGTGTCGATTAATTTCTACTCATATTATATCCAGATCATTGATAGATGTAGTAGGAACCTTTATCAAAAATAGACCTGGAATCAAGTTTCCAGAAAATAGAAATTCTATTGGACTGATTGACGCTAGAGGTCTGATTGCCATAATTGCAGCCTCTGATATAATGACAAAAACTGCCCCTGTAGATATCCTTGGTTATCATAAAATGGGATCTGGTAGATTAAATGTAGCTATTGGTGGAGAATTAGATGCAGTAAAGCAAGCAATCGAGGTTGGTATTCCAACTGTAAAACAACACGGTAAATTAATAGGATATAATGTTATTGCAAATCCTGATAAAGGATTAAATTTGATGTTACAATGATCTGAATAATTTTTTATAAAAGATTTTATTAATCACTTATTTTGTAGTATAAACATAGGGGGTTTCTTTATGCTCGCTGAAGAAAGAAGGCAAGAAATCGTCAAATTAATAGATAAATTAGATACAGTCCATGTCAAAAAAATAAGTAATAAATTTAATGTTACTGAGGAAACTATCAGACGCGATCTTGCCATATTAGAAAAAAAACACTTGTTAAAAAGAATACATGGTGGGGCAGTTTCGATCTATAACAGCCAGGAAGAACTCTCTTTTGATATCCGAAAAGAGGAAAATGTCTCTGCCAAAAAGGAAATAGCAGCAAAAGCTGCAAAACTAATACATACAGGTGATACTATCTTCCTGGATGCCAGTAGTACTTCTATGTTCTTAGCCAAAAAACTTAATCAATCACACAATATCACGGTAATTACTAACTCTATTAGAATAGTATATGAATTAGCGGATAATAATAATGTTAATCTTATCTCAACAGGAGGTATCTTAAACTTAAGCACCTTCTCTTTAGTTGGCCCCTTAGCAAATGGGTCTATCTCAAAATATTATGCAGATAAATTATTTGCTTCCTGTAAAGGACTTGACCTAAAACACGGTGCTACGGACTCATATGATTTAGAAATAGAAGTAAAAAAGACAATGACTAAACAAGCCAGAAAAGTTATTATTATGGCTGACAGTAGTAAATTTAATCAAATCGGTTTAACCCAATTCGCTAGTTTAGATCAAATTGAGATGATCATAAGTGATAGTACTATCAAAAATTCAACTAAAGACTTATTTTTAGAACAAGGGTTAGTATTTCTCTAGAAAATATCTAACTTAATTATATAGTTATAAATAGAAAAGCACAGATAATCTTTAAAGATTATTTGCGCTTTTTAAATTGATTACAGTGGACTTATCTAATACAACTTTTAATCCAAGACATCAGCGAGACGACTGTTGAATAAGGTACAAATCGATAACTAGAATTTTATTGATGAGGCAAATATTCTTTTAAATCTATTGAATTCCTGACCAATTGACGCCCTTCTTCCAGGTTCGCTATTTCCCCGGCAGCCATCAATTGGGTAATTATATTTCCAATTGCTGTTGCTTCAGCTGGTCCAGCAACTACCCTTCTCTCCGTATAGTCAGCAGTAAACTGGCAGAGTATTTCTGCATTAATACCTCCACCTACCATATGGACTGTCTCGGTTTCCTTATCTGTTAATCTTTCCAGAGTAGATATTATATCATTATAATATTGCGCAAGACTCTCATAAATACCTCGTGCCATTTCACCAATACTTTCGGGTTCTTTTTGACCAGTTTCTTTAATATAATTGATTATCTCATTCGGCATATCATCTGGGTTCAAGAAACGCGAATCATTAGGGTCTATCTTGAAGATATTTCCATGGTCCTGAGCAGCAGCCTCCCCTATTTCCTGATAGCTATATTCTTTTCCAACTTTATCCCAACTATGTTTACATTCCTGTATCAGCCAGAGACCTGTTATATTCTTTAAGAATCTTACTTTCTTTTCAACACCAAGTTCATTGGTGAAATTCTCTCTTAATGTATCTGAATTAATTATTGGCTTATCAAGTTCCATCCCCAATAATGACCAGGTACCACTACTAAGATAGATACTATTATCGGAATTAAACAGTGGTGTTGCTGCAACAGCTGAAGCAGTGTCATGACTTCCCACAGCAATCAAGTCAATATCTCCAGATAATCCACAATCATCTTTTACTACTGGGAGAATCCCACCTATATTTTGACCAGGCTGGATAATATCCTGAAAAATATCTAAAGGTAGATTAAGACGATCTAATAATTTCTCAGACCATTTATTTTTAACTGGATTGAAAATCTGAGAAGTAGAGGCCATAGTGTACTCATTGTACTTCTCCCCTGTAAAGAAAAAGTTTAGTAAATCTGGTGTAAATAAAAGACTGTTTGCATTTTCTAATATCCAGGGACGATATTTCAAATCTGCATATAGCTGAACTAAGGTATTTAACTGCATAAACTGGATACCGGTCTCGTTATAAACAACATCCCGTGGAACTTTTTCAAATATTTCAGCATATAAATCATCTGTTCTACTATCTCTATAATGGTAGGGATTAGCAAGCAAGTTATCCTTTATATCAAGCAAGCCATAATCAACACCCCAGGTGTCAATACCCATGCTTTTTATTTCTTTCACCTGTCTTCCAGCCTGCATTACCCCTTTTTTGATGTCATGAAAAAGTCCAAGAATATCCCAATACATATTTCCATTTACTCTTTCAGAACCGTTTAAAAATTTATGTATTTCCTTAAGTTCTATCTTGTCACCATCATATTTACTTAATATTACTCGTCCATTCGATGCCCCAAGATCTACAGCTATTAAATTTAACACCAAAGCCACCTCCATAATATACAAAATCTTCATCCTATGTTTTGAGTTTATATTATATATATTAGGCAAGAAACTGTATAATTCCTGCTTTTATCTTTGTTTATTTTTAATTTTTTTTGATTTTGTGTTTTATTGCTGATTTTCTTTTCTATGAAAACAATATATGTTATAATTATAACTAAGTTATCACAGTAATAATTTTGATGTTTAAATTAATACTCAGCTATCGCTTCGCAACTCTATTAAACCAGCATTTACGGATATTAACCGAGTGAATATTAAAAGTGTTCCCAGTTTCGACTGAATGCAAGAAGTTGTCTAACAAATCTTGTCTGAACGAAATGTAATGAAGTGAGTTTGATTTGTTACTTCTTAATTGAGGGAAAAACTGGGGAATTAACACTTTTCTGTGAGCGAGGTAATATCTGTAAATGCGGTCACTTAAAAAGGAAATTCCTAT
>JBDNGI010000188.1:0-4627 GCA_041689345.1 Halanaerobiales bacterium | reverse complement strand
TAATAAATAAGTTATTGAAAAAATGAAAATCTTTTAAAATCTCTTTTAATTGATTAAGATTAAATTTAGGAATCATAGAAATCCCCCCCCGATAGTAATTTTTTTTGTTTGATACAAAATTACTATTTTATAAACAAATTTTACTATAATTAATGCTATTATTGCTGTTATTATATAGTTAAGTAGCGGAATGTTTAATAAAAGTTGCATTATATATTATGCGAGGATAAACATATCCTGCTGCCTATGTAATATAGTTATATATCAATACACTTATATTAATAAATTTATGAGAGAAATGCAAACTTTAATTATTTTAAAGTATAAGTTTAGTTCATAATCAAATAGGAAGAGAGGTTTTAATGATGTTGATTTCTGGTATTGATATTGGTACTACTGGATGCAAATGTACTATATATAGATCTAGTGGAGAATTTTTAAGTGAGTCATATCGAGAATATCAAGTGGAGGAGAATACTAATGAACATCAAATAAATCCTCTAACGGTCTGGAAAAACATACTGGTAGTATTAGAGGAGGCAAGTGATAAGGTAGATAGAATTGATGCTATTGGTGTTAGTTCTTTTGGAGAAACATTTGTATTATTGGATGAAAAGGACCAACCATTGATGGATTCTCTACTCTATACTGATCCCAGAGGTGGTAAGCAGTGTAAAAAATTAATAGAAGAATTTGGTGCGGATTATTTGAATCATAGTACTGGATTAAATCCCAATCCGATGTATAGTATTTCAAAATTAATGTGGATAAAAGAAAACAAAATAGAGATTTATAAAAAAACTAAATATATCTGTTTATTCCAGGACTTTATTGTATATAAGTTGAGTGGTGTCAGACAGTTGGATTATTCAATGGCCACAAGAACAATGGCCTTTGATATTAATAATCTAGAGTGGAATGAAAATATTTTTAATTTTACAGGAATTGATAAAAATAAAATGTCCAAATTAGTACCTACAGGAAGCAAAGCAGGTTTTATTAAAAAAGACTTAGCTGAAAAACTTGGAATTAATAATGATGCAGAAATTGTTTCCTGTTGTCATGATCAAATAGCGGCTGCCGTTGGTGCAGGAGTTAATAAAAATGGTATGGCAGTAGATGGAATAGGTACTGTAGAATGTATAACTCCAGTTTTTGATAAAAATATAGATAAATCAGTCTTATATAATGGTAGTTATGCTATAGTACCATTTTTAGATAATAATTTTGTGACGTATGCTTTTTCGTTTACCGGTGGTGCATTATTGAAATGGTTTCGTGATAAACTGGCATATATGGAAACAGAGGCAGTAAAAAAAGAGGGAAGAGACCCTTATACTTATTTTAATAATAAAATTGATATTTCACGACCATCTTCTTTATTGCTTCTACCACATTTCTCTGGAGCCGCAACCCCCTATATGGACAATGATGCCAAAGGTGCGATAGTAGGTTTGACAACTGAAACGACGCGTTATGAGATATACCAGTCAATAATGGAGGGTATAAGTTTTGAAATGCTTTTAAACATAGAGGAATTAGAAAGAGCCGGGATAGAAATTGAAGAGCTGCGGGCAACTGGTGGTGGTGCTAGGTCCAGGGAATGGTTACAGATGAAAGCTAATATATATAATAAAAAAATTGTATCATTAGGATCTGCACAGGCCGGGACACTAGGGTCTATTATGCTGACAGGGGTAGTATGTGGAATCTATGAAAATCTGGAGGAAGCAAATAATATTTTTTTAAAAACTATTGATATTTATGAGCCTAATCCAGAAACACACGAAAAATATCAACAAAATTATAGAAAGTATAAGAAGATGTATCAGGCGATAAAGGAAATATTGAATTAATTTAAAAAATGGAGGAGATATAAATGAATAAAATGAGATTTGCTTTATATTTTGGTAATAGGGGATTCATGCCTGAAAAATTAGTTATGGAAGCCAGAAAGGAAGTCGCTGAAGCAGTTAAAAAGGCAGGATATGATTTTCTAATTATGGATGAAGAAGCAACCAGATATGGAGGAATAGAAACAAGAAAAGAAGGCAGAATTTATGCTGAGTGGCTAAAAAAAAATGAAGGAGAATTTGATGGTGTTATACTCTCTATGCCTAATTTTAGTGATGAGAATGGCTCTATTGCAGCACTTGAAGACTGCAATGTTCCTATCTTGATTCAGGCTTATCCAGACGAGATTGGTAAAATGGATTTTGAACACCGTCGAGACTCCTACTGTGGAAAGTTCAGTATTGAAGATGTTTTTAATCAATATGGTGTTAAGTATACTGTCCTAAAACCCCATGTAGTGCACCCTTTAACAGAAAAATTCAATCAAAACCTTAAGGATTTTGCTGCTATATGTAGAGTGGTTAATGGAATGAAGAAGTTTACAATAGGATGTATTGGGGCCAGGACCACTGCTTTTAAAACTGTCCGTTTTGATGAGATCACTTTACAGAAATATGGAATTACTGTAGAATCTTTCGATCTATCTGATCTATTTATTAGGGTAGAAAAAATAGGTGATGATGACAACCGGGTGGCTGGTAGAAGGGAAAGACTCAGCAATTACACTGACTGTTCACTGGTTCCTGATGATAAAATGAATACTCTGTCAAAAGTGAGTGTTGTATTAGATGATTATATTGAAGAGTACCGCCTAGATGCACTGACTTTAAGATGCTGGGAGGAAATGCAAGAAGTGCTGGGGATTGCGCCATGTGTACTATTAAGTGAACTAAATGACAGAGGTATCGTTGCCTCCTGTGAAATTGATCTCTGTAGTGCCATTAATATGTACTCTATGCAGTTAGCTTCAGAAGAACCAACAACAGTCCTTGATTGGAATAATAATTATGGAGATGATCCAGACAAAGTAATATTATTCCACTGTGGACCTGTACCTCAAAAGTTAATGGTGGAAAAGGGAACTGTAACAGACCATAAGATGTTTGCCAAGACTATGCCGGGTTGCGGCTGGGGAAGTAATGAGGGCAGGATCAAGGCCTTTCCAATGACTTACTCCAACTGTAAAACAGAAGATGGAAAGTTAACTATCTATGTTGAAGAGGGAAAATTTACAGACGATGCAATTGAAGAAGGATACTTCGGATGTGCAGGAGTTGCACAGATTCCTAATTTGCAAGATCAATTGATTGCCATGGGGAGAAATGGTTTCAGACACCATACAGCGGTTGGTGTAGGCCATATGAAATCTGTTCTTTATGAGGCTTTTAAGTATTATTTAGGATACGATATTATTGAGTTAGATAAATAAGCCTCTTGCATAATTAATACATGCATACAAAGGGATGTAGAAATATTTTTAAGAAGGTAATTTTATTGAGCAAACCAGGCTGCTAATAAACAGACTGAATTAAAAATAGGGTGATAAATATGAAAAACAAAGGATATATTGGGCATAGTTCTCAGCTCAGTGGTGTAGAAGAACACCGTCTTGTAGGTGGTAAAGGTGATGGAATGCGATTGTTGTTAGTAAATAATGGATCCGGTATACAGTTTACTGTTTCACTGGACCGCTGTGCTGATATTTCCAGATTATTCTTTATAGGGTAGTAATTATGGTTATTTTGCTCCCTGTGGATATGTAGCTCCTTCATATTATGATGATGAAGGGGCAGGATTCTTAAAATCCTTTACAGATGGTTTTTTAACTACATGCGGCTTAAAAAATGTGGGGAGTCCATCTATAGATAACGGGAAAAAACTGCCATTACACGGCAGAATTAGCAACCTGCACAGTGCTGTATCAGTTATATTTCCTCTCGGAAGCTTTACAGGGGGTCAATCTTCCATTCCAATAGGTGGTTCTAAAGCCCTCGCTATACGTATGGTAGATAGATACATATCGTTAGGAGGCACAGTAGAGACCTCCAGTGAAGTAGTGGAGCTTGATATTGAAGGGAAAACAGTCAAGGAAATTAAATGTGAGAATGGTAAATCTTATGAAGCGGATTATTATATTGTAGCAACTGCCGGTTCAAGTTCGGTCATCGGTCCATTGATATCAAGGATCTTTGAGCCTTCGTTAAGGGGTTCTTTTTTGTGCTTAACTGAGAAGAGTTAATAATTTCTAGATTTAAAGGTTATAAATGTCAGAAAATTCAATATCTATTCTATCAATTAGTTTTTGAGCCTTATCTATAAAATTATCTTGTGAATCAAATATTGGTGGTAATAATTTTACAGGCAGTTGGATAATAAACTCACTACCCTGTCCATAGATTGACTCAATTTTTATATTGCCATTATGCATCTCTACTAGCATTTTTACAAGTGCAAGACCAATTCCACTACCTTCACTTCCTCTTGTAAATGATTTATCAGCCTGGCCAAATTGTTCAAAGATTATCTTTTCTTTGCCTTCTTTAATTCCAATCCCTGTATCTTTAACAGATATTATAATATTATCTTCTTTATCTTGAATTGTAACTGAAATAGTATCACCTTCCTCTGTAAATTTAACAGCATTTGATAAGAGATTCAAAATAATCCTTTCTATATTAAAGGAATCACAGGAAATTATTTTTTCAGATACACTTGAGTTAAAAATTAATCGCCTTTTTTTGTTATCAATATATTCTTTTACAGAGAAAGTTAT
>JBDNGI010000187.1:0-3464 GCA_041689345.1 Halanaerobiales bacterium | reverse complement strand
AAATTTATCAAAAAATATCATTATAGAAAAAAATATAATATCATCTTAAAAAATATATTTTCATTTAAACTATCAAGCAATTTTCAACTAAATATTTAAATAAATTTGTAAGACTATATAGAAATCATACCTGAAAAACCCATAAAAGCTAGAGCCATAATTCCAGCTATGATTAATGTTATCGGTACACCCTTTAGTGCTCCAGGAACATCAGCAAATTCCAATGGTTCTCTTAATCCGGCCATTAAGACAATTGCAAGAGTAAATCCAACTCCAGCAGCAAATCCAAAGACTACACTTTCAATGAAGTTATAGCCATTTAGTGGTATTAATAAAGCTAGACCCAGGATAGCACAGTTAGTTGTTATCAATGGCAAAAAGATTCCTAGAGCCTTATATAAAGCAGGACTGCTCTTTTTAATAAACATTTCCACAAACTGTACTAGAGAAGCAATTACAATAATAAACGATACATATTGAAGAAATGGTAGATTAAACATCTCCAAAATATAAGTGTTAATTAACCAGGTCGCCATCCCTGTCAAAGTCATAACAAAGGTAGTAGCTAGACCCATACTAAAAGCAGTCTCTACATGTTTAGATACTCCCAGGAAAGGACATATACCCAGGAACCTAACCAATATAAAGTTATTTACCAATACCGTACTTATAAATAATAAGATAATACGGGTGAACTGTTCCATCTTACCTCACCCCTTTTCTTGAAATATAATTCATAATACCAATTAAAATACCCAGAGAAATAAAAGCACCAGCAGGTAAAATCATAATTATCATTGGAGGATACCAAGAACCAAGTATCTGCCAACCGAAAATTGAACCCATTCCCAATAGTTCTCGAACCGTACTTAACAGTACTAATGCCCAAGTGAAACCAATACCCATACCGAGGGCATCTGCTATTGAACGATGAACAGGATTTCTGGAAGCAAAAGCCTCCTGCCTGCCAAGAATCAAACAGTTAACAACAATCAATGGTACAAAGAGACTCAAAGATGCTGCTATTGCTGGGAAAAATGCCTTTAGAAAATAATCAACAAAAGTTACAAACGTTGCAATAATTAAAATGTAACTAGGAATACGAACATTGTTAGGAATTAGTTTCTTAATTAATGAAATAACAATCTCAGAAGCTAAGAGTACAAAAGCTGTAGCTATTCCCATAGCAAGTCCATTAACAACTGTATTTGTTACAGCCAGTGTAGGACACATACCGATAACAAGCCTAAAAATCGGGTTTTCCTGCCACAAACCATTCTTAAAATCTTTTAATAATTGCATTTAAGCCCCACCTCCATAAGCGAGCTCCATCTTATTAATAGCCTCTTCAATAATATTTGTAACCTTAGTAGATGAAATAGTAGCACCAGAAATAGCTTCTACTTCCATAGGATTAGAAACTGGGCGTTTGACTACTTTATAATCACCAAAAGGTTTATCTATAAAATTGCTTTCATAGTCCTCCCCAGTGATATATGCTCCAAGTCCTGGTGTCTCCTGATGGTTAAGAACCTGAATAGCAAATATCTTTCCTTGAGATGGATTTGCTCCTAACATTAACTCTATTTCTCCCTGGAAACCACCACCACTGGTAAGCATTGCCACTTCACCATCTTTGTTGCCTTCATAAAAGGTAGTTCCATCTTTAACTACTTCTGTATAACTATCAGAGTTTGGCAAAACAGCCATAATAGCTTCTTTCCTAGCTACTTCCTGATGTTTCTCTATAATAGGAGTAGTCCATTCAAAAACAAAAGCCAATGAAAGTGCTGATACTATACCCAAAATAGTAAGCGTTAAAATCAGTTTCTTCACTTTAAGCCACCTCCCCAAAACTACGAGGCCTCGTATAACGGTCTAACAGCGGGACAGCAGTATTCATTAATAGAATTGAATACAATACGCCCTCTGGATAACCACCCCAGAGGCGGATAATAACAACTATTAGTCCAATACCAATACCAAAAATCCAACGACCTCTTTTGGTAATTGGAGAAGTAACCATATCTGTTGCCATATAAAAAGCACCAAGAATTAAACCACCTGCAAATAAATGTGCAATTGGATCATAACCTGCTGTAAAAGATAATATAAAGACAGTAGAAAGTATAGCAGCAGGAATTCTCCAATTAATATAGCCTTTGTAAATAAGATAAGCCCCGCCGAGTAATAATGCCAAGGCTGAAGTTTCTCCAAGAGAACCTCCAATATTACCAATAAATAAGTTCCAATAATCTATCGGGGCTCCCTGATTAACTATACTTAATGGGGTAGCCGAAGTCGTTACATCAACCATCCTGATAGGATTGATCCAGTTAGTCATTCTAACAGGATAAGCTGCCAATATAAAGGCCCTACCTACTAGAGCCGGATTGAAAGGATTGTGTCCTAAACCACCAAAAACATGTTTCCCAAGTCCAATTGCTACAACACTACCTACTAATACCATCCATAGTGGTGATGTCGGAGGAAGTGTCAGGGCTAGTAAAACCCCAGTGATTACTGCACTTCCATCATTAATTGTAATTTTCTTGCCACGTACACTTTGAAATAAATATTCTGTAGCTACACACCCAATCACACTAACCATAATTATACTAAAAGCTTGAAAGCCAAAGAAATAAACAGCTGCCAGTACAGCAGGTATCAAAGCCTTAACCACAGACCACATAATATTACTAATAGTAGTCACATCTCTAACATGTGGAGATGACGAAACTACTAACTGATCATTCATCATATATAATTCACCCCTTACTACGACTTACGTTTTTTAGCTATTACTTCAGCTTTACCAATTTTGATATATTGCATTAACGGCCTATTAGCCGGACAGATAAATGAACAGGATCCACATTCAATACAGTTTAGAACCTGATAATCCTCCAGCTCTTCCAGCATATCATGAGAAGCATATTTTGAAAGATTAACTGGCATTAAAAATTGCGGACATACATCTACACAGCGAGCACACTTTATACACGGCTGTGGTTCAAATAAATCGACCTCTCCTTTTGTCAAAACAACAACACCAGAAGTACCTTTTACAGCAGCTATTTTGAGAGATGGTTGAGCAAAACCAGTCATAGGACCACCAAGGATTACTTTAGCTGCATCATCAGTAAGACCACCTGCTTCGGCGATCAACTCTTCGATAGAAACACCAATACGATAGATAAGATTGACAGGATTATTAACACCACGACCTGTTACAGTTATGGTGCGCTCAATTAAAGGCATACCCGTTTTTAGTGCATCAGACACTGCTACAGCTGTTGTGATATTATTAACAACAACACCAACATCAAGAGGCAAACCACCAGCAGGTACTACACGGTTTAGTATTGCTTTAATCAACATCTTTTCTCCACCCTGAGGGTATTTAGTCTCCAATATTCTTACTTCAATCCCCTCTTCTGCAGAGACTGCTTTTTGCATACTTT
>JBDNGI010000186.1:0-1943 GCA_041689345.1 Halanaerobiales bacterium | reverse complement strand
TTTTTTTCTCTCTGTATTCAAACCAGTAATAATTTTTTCTACTGCTACCTCATCACCGGTTAATAATTTTTCTGCTTCCTGAACTATTTCATCTGGTATACCCAATCTTTGGGCAATAGCAAAGGCATTACTACCACCAGGTATGCCCATCAAAATTCTATATGTTGGCTTAAGTGTATTTAGGTCAAACTCAACAGAGGCATTTTCGACACCATTCTGATCATAGGCATAATTCTTTAACTGGCTGTAATGTGTTGTAACAATTGTAATGGCGTTTTTTTGTCGCAATTTATCCATGATTGCTATACCCAAGGCAGCCCCCTCTTTAGGATCTGTACCTGCCCCTAATTCATCCATAAGTACCAGACTTTCTCTGTTTGCTCGATGTAGAAAATTCTTTATTCTAGTCATATGAGATGAAAAGGTACTTAGGTTCTGCTCAATACTCTGCTCATCTCCGATATCTGCAAAGACATCTTTAAAAATAGCAATACGGGTTCCCCTTGCGGCAGGAATATGAAGACCACACTCGACCATTAAAACAAACAGACCTACAGTCTTTAAGGCAACTGTCTTACCACCGGTATTCGGACCTGTAATTATCAATGTAGAGAAATCTCCACCTACATTAATATCAATTGGTACAACCTGTTCTTTCAATAATGGGTGTCTTCCTTGCTTAATTTCAACTATACCCTGATCATTAATCTCTGGTTCCATACCTAATATCTGACGACTGTACTCTGCCCTAGCAAAAATAACATCAAGTACAGTGGCAATTTTTAAGTTATCTTTAATTATATACAGATCTTCCTGTACTAGACCTGTCAAGACTTGCAAAATTCTATAAATTTCTTTCTCTTCTTCTGATTGCAGTTCACTCAATCTATTATTCATCTTAACAATAGCTAGGGGTTCCATAAATAATGTCATACCACTAGCAGATTGGTCATGAACAATCCCCTGAAAGGTATTCCTATGTTCACTCTTAACAGGGACCACAAACCTATTCCGTCGCCTTGTTACTAAATTATCCTGGAGCATAGTCTGATATCTGGAACTTTTTATGATACTGTCCATCTTATCTCGAATCCTATTACCCAGATTAGTGATTTCTGATCGAATACTGGACAACTTAGGTGTAGCAGAGTCTTTAATATCACCATAGTCGTCAAGACAGCGTGCTAATTCCCTCTCCAATCCAGCCAACTCCACAATTTTAACCCCTTCAGAAGTTACTATGCTATAATAATTCTGGATTATCCGTGGGTCTAGATTGCCTATAATATCATTAAAGTACCTTTTTAATGACTTAAAACCCTCCAGTGTATTTCTAATATCCATTAATTCTTTAGCAGATAAAACTATTCCTTTATTAACTTTTTTTAGTGACTGGCGAAGGTCTCTAATCCCTCCAAAGGGAGGTACGCCAATCTCCTCTAATATCTTTCCAGCAGCAGTAACCTCAGCCAAACGTTCTTTTACATAATCTATCTTACTAACAGGACTCAATTCCTTGATAATATCTTTAGCTATATTGGTAGCTGCAAAAGTCTCTAACTCTCTTTTTATCTTATCAAGTTCAAGTATCTCTATAATATTTGTGTCCATTTTTTTCCCTCCGTACCTTGGTCCAAAATATAATTATATATTTTACTCAAACTTCGCAGATGAATTTATCGCATAAAGCCTGATTAGCCATAACTTCATTCACGAAAAAAAGCTAAACCCCAGCTCCTCTTCCAGACTATGAATAACAAAATGAACTCACTTCGCTATGCTACGTTCAGACAGAATTTTGTTAACCATTCATAGTCTTCCATGCGGTGCTGGAGCTTTTATAAACGTTCATTCAGCAAATGGCTAACCAGAGATTACAATTAATAGCAATAACTGCGAAGTTCCAGTTATAATTTACTGTAGGCAGTATTCCATCTTTCTTT
>JBDNGI010000185.1:0-3884 GCA_041689345.1 Halanaerobiales bacterium | reverse complement strand
ATTGAGGCTTTGAGGTATGGGTGATCCATATGGTTGTATGAAAATTGTTGTATTTAGATATACTGGGTAGTAGAAAGAATTATTAATAAAAAACTACTGTAAAGGGAGATGGTTATTTTGGTAAATAAGATGAAGGGTGCTTTTCTTATATTAGTATTGGTAGTGTTTTGTTCAAGCACTGTATTAGCTGTAGAAGATGGAGTAACTCTTGGTTTACAGCAAATAATAGAGAAGGCAGTACGAGAGAATATTGACTTAAAAATAGCTGAACTTAATTTAGAAGATGCCAGACTTAATTATAAGAAAGGCCAGCTGAACAATTTAATATCAAATAGTAGATTACTGGCATTGCAGACTGAATTAGTGAAGGTTCAGGCTGAAGAAGTCTATAAAAATGTTAGAGATAGTGTTATTCTTGATGTTATAGGTAAATATATTGATATAATCAGTGTTAATCAAAAACTTATAACTGCCCAAAAAGAGGTTGAACTGCAAGCAAAGAAGGTTGAAGAAGTTAAGGCACAGGTAGAGGTTGGGTATAAGGGTTCTTTAGAGTTATTTGAGCAAGAGACTAGTTACTTATCAGCTTTAAATTCACTGGAGAAAATTAAGGATGAGTTGGAACAAAAAGTGCGGGAACTGAAACAGAAAGCAGCAATTAGTAAGGGTATTGAAATAGAATTTATTAAATTAGTCAAACCAGAAGTATGGTCAGTTTCTGAGGAAGATGTTCTAGCAACTGCTATATCAAATAATATAGTGCTGAAAGTAAGAAGACAGCAGGTTACTTTAGCTGAAAATGACTTGGAGAAAGCAAGGGTTTCTGGAACACCTGAAATAGATTTAAGAAAAAAAGAAATAGTATTAGATAAGACAGGTCTTGAGTTGACTAAAGAGCAACAAAACATAGAGAATGATTTTCAAAATAAATATTATTTACAAAAACAGTCAGTAAAAAACATGGAAATGGCCGAAAAGGCTGTAATACAGGCTGGAGAACATTATAAAATTATTAAGGAGCAAAGTGATGCAGGATTAGTTAGTAAAAATGACCTTTTATCTTCAGAATTAAGACTATATGAAGCAGAAAATAGATTTACTGACTCAATTATTAATTACTATATAAATATGCTGCAATTACAGAAAGCCATGGGACTAGAGCTGGAGGTTGATATTGATAATGAAGACAGTAGTAAGTAAAAATTTATTTATTAAAGCAATACCTATTATGATAATTCTAACATTAGTATTATTATCTTTTGTTATCACGGCAGAAGGATTGACCTTCGAGAAGGCCATTGAATTAGGGAAAGAAAATAATTATGAGATTGAACAAAAACGAGAAAATATTAAAGAATTGGAAAGACAACGAGAAGTACTTGAAGCAGGTTTAGATTGGCATCTGGGATTGGTAAGTGAATCACGCAATTCAGCTTATTCACCACATTATGCTCCAACATTTTCTATAACGGATGATACTGAGATGCTAGGATTAACTTTGGAGGGTGGTAAGACTACTGTTGAAGGACTATCTATTACTTCCAAGTTATCTTTAAACACTAAACTATCTGAGTTTGAGGATTTGGATAAAAAATATAATTTTAGTCTGAATCTTTCTAAAAGACTATATCCGATACTCCCTACTCAGACAGAAAAGGATTTTATACTAAAAGACAATAAATTAATTATCGCTAAAGATGAGTTGGACATAGTTGAAAGTAGAAAAGAAGTAGATTGGCTTGAGAGTTATTTAATGACATTACGTTTAAAACAGAGGTTGGAGAATAGCAAAAGAGCATATCAAATTGCCCTTGATGAATTGGACCTTGTAGAAGCACAGCTTAAAATAGGAGAGGCTGGCCAAGATCAATTATTATTGGCTAAAATAAGCCTACAAGAGAGAAAGTTACAACAAAATCAACTATTAAGCAGTATTGCCCAGTTAAATGATAACCTTTTATTAGAACTAGGTTTAACTGCTAGTAATATTAAGTTTAATAAAAATGATAGTTATATTAGTAGGTTTATAACTAAGTTGGCTTCTATTAATTTTAATGATATTGATGAAGAAGTAGTTAAGTTAATTAAGAAGAATAATGTACAATTAAGAGAAATTATGCTCAATAAAGACTATGCTGAAAACCAACTAAAATGGCAATTAAAAGATGATGATTTTAAGGTAGATGCATTTGGGGCCTATAATTATAATGCAGCTGCGATGAATGAAAAAGACAGTTTGAAGGTTGGGGTAGGTATTTCATATGACTTTTATGATGGGGGTCAACAGGAGTTGACTGTTGAAGGAATTAAGTCAAAGAGTAAAAATCTAGATAAACAGTATACCCATACCTTGGAACAGCTTAAATTACAGTTAAAGGGTATTATAAATGAGCAGAAATTAAATAGGATGAAGCTTAACTCCACTGAAACAGGACTGGAAAAAGCTAGATTAGTAGGAAAGCTATCTAAAAATCAGTTGAATGAAGGCTTAATAACTACGAATCAATATAAGCAAAAGGCTTTGGCTGTAAATCAAGCAGAGGTTGATTATAAAGAATCAAAAGACCAATTATTGCTTGGCAAGTTGAGGATTGCTTTGTTTTTAGGATTGTACTAGGGTTCCTAGCAGATTGGCTATTAAAAATAATTATATACAAGATCTCTACTTTCATATAAGTGGGGATCTTTTTTTATATCTTCAAGAAATTTACTGTAATTGTAAAAGTAAGCGACAAAGATTATAGCAAATGATTAATTTTTTAAAAAAAGGTCTGTTGTATCTTTCTGGTATATTATGCTACAATAGTAAAAAGAGAAGTAATATATTTATGTAATTACATAAAAATAACGTTAAATCTTAGGGATTGATAATAATGCTAAGTAAAAAAAGATTAAACTATTAAAACATGTGTTACTAAATTTAAGGACCTTTAGAGAATCATAATAGTCTAGTTGTATATTCTTGGTATATTATGCTACAATAGTAGAAAGTGAAGTATTATTTTATATTTTTTTATATTGTTTAGGAGTGATTCTAATGAGAGCATCTAAAAAGACTTTTAAAGATAAATATCCATTATTATTTGATTATAAAAATGATAATAGTGATATAGAATTAATCTATAATAAAGCCTGGAAAGAGGCAAAAAAGGCGGCTGGGATATTAAAAAAAGAGTATGGTGCTAAAGAAGTTTGGTTATTTGGTTCTTTAGTTGATCAAATCAGATTTAATAAGAGGTCGGATATAGATTTAGCTGAAATAGGTATTCCTGATAATCAGTTTTATTCAGCAGTTGCTGGAATTACTAGGGCAGTAAAAGACTTCAAAGTAGATTTAGTTGATATAAAGGATTGTCGGGATGTATTAAAAAAAGCGGTAGAGAAAGAAGGTATAAAGATATGAATAGAAAGCATCTTGCCTTACTCAGTCGTATAGAAGAAGAACTTTTTGAAATTGATCGTCTTGTTAAGAGAATTATTATTGGATGGGAACGAGGTACTAAAACAAATGATAATTTCTATTTAGATAGTGTTGCACTCAACCTGCATGGATTTTACTCTGCTATTGAACGTATTTTTGAATTGATAGCCCAGGATATAGATGGTAGTATTCCAGAGGGAGGATCATGGCATCACGATTTACTAATTCAAATGAAAACTGAAATAAAGAGGGTAAGGCCCGCGGTTATTTCCAGGGAAGTTTATCAAAAACTAGATGAATATAGAGGATTTCGACATGTAGTAAGGAATGTTTATACTTTTAATCGTTCTCATAAAAGAATGGAACCATTAGTTGATGATATTAATGTTTTATTCTCTCAAATTAAGGAAGAGTTTGAACATTTTATTAAAATGATTGAGGAAGAAAGTGTCGATTAGTTTAT
>JBDNGI010000184.1:0-6089 GCA_041689345.1 Halanaerobiales bacterium | reverse complement strand
TGGTGGGATACGCCCGAACATTCTGCTATCTGTAATTATAATTTCGCAAGGATGTTTTTCGATTAGGCCTCAGAATGTCTAGGGATATTACCAATGTTTATGGAGATGATCCAGTATTGTTAATATAGAGCATTATTAGGAAGAAACTATAATTTGAAGTAAGGGGGTAAAATCATGTCAAATAAACTGTTAAAAATAGATAAAGATGATAATGTAGCAGTCTTGCTGGAAAGCGTGAACTCTGGCAGTAAGATTGAATTTGCCGATAAAATCTTTGAAATAAGAGATGATCTACCATTAGGTCATAAAATCTCTCTAGTAGATATACCTAAAGGCGAAAGGGTTATAAAATATGGCTTTACTATTGGTAAGGCAGTAGAGGATATTTCAGAGGGTGATTGGGTACATTCGCATAATATGCAGACTGTTCTTGAAGGGAAACAAGATTATACTTATAATCCTACTTTTAAAGAGCCAGCTTCCTTAGAAAGTAAAGAAAAACTTGCTACATTTAAGGGGTATCATAGGAAAGATGGTCAGGTGGGAATAAGAAATGAAATGTGGTTAATACCTACAGTTGGTT
Source organism: Halanaerobiales bacterium (assembly GCA_041689345.1). Classification (GTDB taxonomy): domain Bacteria; phylum Bacillota; class Halanaerobiia; order Halanaerobiales; family DTU029; genus JBDNGI01. The sequence goes on along the minus strand of JBDNGI010000184.1, from coordinate 5,506 downwards.
GTATTAATAAACCAGTAGAAAAGATGGCTTTGTTGGCAGAGCAAAAATTCAGTAAACAGATAGCAGAAGGCAAAGTAGATGGTTTCCATGCATTTCCACATCCATATGGATGCTCACAATTGGGAGGGGATCTTTTAAATACACAAAAAATTCTTGCTGGGTTGGTAAAACACCCTAATGCTGCCGCTGTTATAGTGGTTGGCCTGGGATGTGAGAATAATATTCTGGAAGATTTTCAGGAAATTATAGGGGATTATGATGGGGAAAGGGTTAAGTTTTTAAAATTACAGGATGTAGATAATGGTATTGAGACTGCCCTGGACCAGATGGAGGGTCTTGTAGACTATGCAGCTAAATTCGAACAAGGGGATCTGCCTGTATCAGAATTAAAGATTGGTTTAAAATGTGGTGGATCTGATGGATTTTCAGGTATTACAGCAAACCCACTGCTAGGAAGAATTAGTAATAAGTTAGAAACCCTAGGTGGTACTACTATTTTAACAGAGGTTCCTGAGATGTTTGGAGCAGAGACTATCTTAATGAATCGTGCTCAGGATAGGGAAACTTTTGAAGGGATTGTTAAATTAGTAAATGATTTTAAAGATTATTTTATTTCCAATGACCAGCCTGTTTATGAGAATCCTTCACCAGGGAATAAGGATGGGGGTATTACGACCCTTGAAGAGAAATCCTTGGGCTGTACACAAAAAGGTGGTACCAGTATTGTCAGGGGAGTAAACTTCTATGGCGAACAGGTAAGGGGTAAGGGGTTACAATTACTGGAGAGCCCTGGGAATGACCTTGTCTCCACTACAGCTCTGACTGCTGCTGGTGTACATTTGATATTATTTACAACTGGTCGGGGCACCCCTTTTGGTGCACCAGTACCTACAGTTAAAATCTCTACAAATACACCATTGTATGAAAAGAAGCAGAATTGGATAGATTTTAATGCAGGTAAGCTTTTAGAGGGTAGCAGTATGGAAGAATTGACTGACGATTTCTTCGATTATATTATTGATCTAGCTTCTAAGAAAATACAAACAAGGAATGAAGAGAATGATTATCGCGAGATAGCAATTTTCAAAACAGGGGTTACGCTTTAATAATTAACTTAAACTTCGCAGATGAATTTTACGCATAAAGCCTGGTTAACCATAACTTCATGCACGGGAAAAAGCTAATTCCCAGCTCATCTTCCAAGCTATGAATAACAAAATAAACTTACTTCGCTACGCTACGTTCAAACAGGATTTTGTTAACCATTCATAGCCTTCCATGCGGGGCTGGAGTTTTTTTAACGCTTATTCAGCAAATGGCTAACCAGGAAAATTCAAGTATAATTAAAGTAAGTGCGAAGTTTGAGTAATTAAGTATACGACTTTGGGAGTTAATGCGTAAAATTCACCTCCGGAAGTTGAGTTAAGTATAAGTACAAATATAAATTTAAAAGGAGAGATGTTAAATGGCATTTTTAGATGAAAATTATTTATTGGATAATGAGACAGGTAAGAAACTTTATGAACAGGTTAAAGATTTACCGATAGTCGATGCCCATAATCATGGTGATGTAGAGGAGATCATTAAAAATGAGGGCTGGAGCGATATCTGGGAAGTTGAAGCTGCTACTGATCATTACGTCTGGGAAGTGATGAGAAAAAGGGGAGTATCTGAAGAAAAAGTAACAGGTGATGCTTCTAATAAAGAAAAGTGGATGGCTTTAGCTAAGGTTTTTCCTGGAATAGCCGGTAATCCTACATATGAATGGATTCACCTTGATCTAAAACGTAGATTTGGAATTGAGGAAAATATCTCAGAACATACAGCAGAAATGATCTGGGAAAAAACCCGCACAATGTTAGAGAAAGATGAGATGAAGCCTCAAAGACTACTGAAAGAGATGAATATTAAAATAATGTGTACTACAGATGAGCCTACTTCTACCCTTGAATATCATCAGAAGGCAGCCAAAGAAATAGATGGTGTACGCATCTTACCTACCTGGCGTCCTGATAAAGCTATGAATATTGAGAAAAAAGACTGGAAAGTCTTTGTGAACCAAATGGGTGAAAGATATGATCAAGATATGCTTAGTTTAAATGGGTTTATGAATTCTATACAAAAGTCTCATGATTTCTTTAATGAAAATGGTTGTAAAGCAAGTGATCATGGTCTTCTAGAACCAATTAGTTATCAGGTTGAAGAAGATAGAGCAGCTGCTATTTATGAGAAGGCATATAATGGTGAAGACCTTACAGATAAAGATATAAGGGACTTTAAGGCCTATTTATTAGTGGAATTTGGCAAGATGAATAGTAAAACTAACTGGGTAACACAACTGCATATTGGTGCTGTTCGTGATTACAGGGATAGTTTATATGAGAATATAGGCCCGGATACAGGTGGTGATATCTCTACTCATGACCTGGAGATTGCCAATAACCTTCGATATTTTGTAAATAAGTTTGACAGTAAATTAAAAATAGTATTGTATGCTATGGCTCCTAATCACTGGAGTACTCTGGCACCTATTAGTAGGGCATTTCCGAATATAAGTCTGGGAGCTGCCTGGTGGCTAACTGATAGCCCTTATGGCATGGAAGAGCAGTTGAAATATATCTCTACAGTAGATTTACTGGCTAATTTTGCAGGTATGGTTACAGATTCCAGGAAATTAATTTCTTATGGATCTAGAACAGAAATGTTTAGAAGGGTAATGTCTAATACTATTGGAAGAATGGTAGAAAGAGGACAGATACCATTTGCTGTAGCAGTAGATTTGGCTAAAGGATTGGCATACAAACAACAGGAAGATTTATTTTTCGCTTAATGATTAGACTATATCAAAGATAAACTAAAGTCTATATCTAGGAGGGGCCTTAATGATAAGATTATTTGAGAGGCATAAAAAGAGAAGAACAACTTTATTAGATGGTATCTGGAAATTTAAAACTGACCCAGAGGACAAAGGTATTGGAGCAGAGTGGTTTAAGGGTTTACCGGAAGATAGTAGTGATATAGTAGTTCCAGCTTGTTGGAATAACGAAATGGGACTATATCATTATGAGGGAAAGGCCTGGTATGAGACTACCTTTGAGTCTGATTCCAGTAATCTAAACCTGGTTTTTCATGGTTTTAGTGGCCAATTAGAGGTTTATCTGGATGGGAAAAATATTGGAAGTCAGTATGGCGGATTCGCAGGTTTTAATTGTACAGTTAAAGGAATTGAATCTGGGGAACATCAGCTAGTTGTATTGCTTGATAATACCCATGATGATCTTAATACTATACCATTGGCCAGGGTTGATTGGTTCCATTATGGCGGTTTGTTTCGTAGTGTAGAGTTAATGGAACTTGGTGATATCTGGATTAAGGATTATAAAATAGATTATAGCCTGGATGAGGAACTCAAAAATGCTACTCTGGATTTTGAGGTAGTATTAAAGGGTTTTAATTCTACTGGGCTTAAGAGAAAGTTAAGTATCTTAGTTGATGAAGAAGAAATTTATTCTGAAGATCTAGTAATAAGTGGAGAAACAGTGGTCAATGTAGTAGGTCTAACCCTGGAAGATATAAAACTATGGGATATTAACCAGGCTAAACTGTATAATATTAGTTTTGAACTGGAAGCAGATGATATTATAGATAGAATAGGCTTCCGAAAAATAGAGGTAAAAGACAAAAAACTATTACTTAATGAAAAAGAAGTAGAAATTAAGGGTGTAAATAGACATGAAGATCACCCTGATTGGGGATTTGCTCTCCCCTTTAAATTAATGAAAAAGGATATGGATATCATTAAAGATATGGGTTGTAATTCAATACGAGGCTCTCATTATCCTAATGCAGAGATATTCCTGGATTATTGTGACCAGGAGGGGATAATCTTCTGGGAAGAGATACCAATGTGGGGTTTTCCAGAAGAGGCATTACAAAATCCTATGATTATGGAGAGGGGATTAGATATGCATGAAAAGATGGTAGTAAGGGATTATCATCACCCTTCAATTATTATGTGGGGGATGCATAATGAAGTTGATACCAGGACCCAGGCTGGTTATGATATTACACAAGCCTTTGCTGATAAAGTAAGGGAGCTTGATAATACACGTCCCCTAACTTATGCTACCATGCATCCACTTAAAGATATCTGTTATAATTTAGTTGATATAGTTAGTGTTAATAAATATTTTGGCTGGTATCAAGAGATGGATGGTTGGAAACCATTCCTTAAAGACCTAAAAGCAAAACTAAAAGATGAAGGTTTAGAAGATATTCCGATAATTATTTCAGAATTTGGTGCTGGTGCTGTTTATGGAGAAAGCACTTTTGAGGGCCCTAAATGGACAGAAAACTATCAGCAGGATTATCTAGAATATACCCTTGACCTTTTTATGAATGATCCTGATATTATGGGGACATATATCTGGCAATATTGTGATATTAGGACAGCTCGAGAGATGGAACTGGGACGCCCCAGGAGTTTTAATAATAAAGGATTAGTAAATGAATATAGGAATCCGAAATTGGCTTACTGGAAGGTAAAAGAGATGTATAGTAAACAATAATAAAAACTCCCTCTACTTATCAGAAGTAGGGGGATTGTTTTATCTAACATAAGGTGGGATATATAGCAGAAATGTTTTTTTCAAAAAAGGGTATTTGGAAGACTTAGCTAATATAATTATTAAGAGGTATTACTATATAACAATAATTTCGAAAGTTAAGAAGTAGTCTATAAATCATCCGATGGCATAAAATAAAAGGGAAAAAAGGGGATAATAATACTAATGTATAAAATCGACACACATGTTCATACAGCTGAAGTTAGTCCTTGTGGAGTTGTTGAGGCAAAAGAAATCGTAAAGATGTATAAAGAAAGTGCTTATTATGGCTTAATTATTACCGATCATTATGGTGACTATTTTTTTCATAATCATGAGAAACTAAATTGGAATGATAAAATAGACAAACTAATGACTGGTTATTATAAAACAAGAGAACGAGCAGAGAAAGAAGGTTTGCTTGTATTATTAGGAATAGAGATAAATTTTGTCTGGTCAGCAAATGATTATCTTGTATATGGTCTTAATGAAGAATTTTTGAAGCAAAACAGGAATCTTCATCAGCTAGATTTAAAAGAATTTAAAGCATTAATTAAACAAGAAAATGCAGTTATATATCAAGCTCATCCTTTTCGTCCTGGTATGGAGATATTAGACCCTGAAGTTTTAGACGGGGTTGAGGTATTTAACGGTAATCCTAGACATAATTCTAGAAATGCTCTTGCATATAAATATTCTTTAGAAAATGATTTGAAGATGCTTTCTGGTTCGGATTTCCATCAAGAAGAAGATTTGGCCCGTGGTGGTATTATAACTGATAAAAAAATCAACAATATGGAAGAATTTATTGGCTTACTGGCCGCAGAAGACTATCAACTGTTAACTTCAGATTAATATATTCTTGATAATTATACTACTACTGAATAAGTCTAGAAAGATGG
>JBDNGI010000183.1:0-4850 GCA_041689345.1 Halanaerobiales bacterium | reverse complement strand
AGGATAATTGATTTATTAAAAAGATTATTAAATATAGGAGATGAAATAATGGGAAAGTTGTTTGGGACTGATGGTGTTAGAGGTGTTGCTAACAAAGAGCTAACAGGAGAGTTGGCTTATAAGCTAGGACGTTCAGGTGGATACTATTTAAGCAAAAAATTCGAAGGAGCAAGAAAGCCTGTGATGCTGATAGGAAAAGATACTAGGGTTTCTGGTGATATGCTTGAATCTGCTCTGGTAGCAGGAATGACTTCAGCTGGTATAGATGTACTGAAATTAGGGATAATTCCTACTCCGGGAGTATCATATTTAGCAAATATTCTTGATGTGGAGGGGGCAGTCATGATATCTGCCTCACATAACCCAATTGCTGATAATGGTATTAAATTCTTTACTGGTAATGGATTTAAACTGACTGATGAAATGGAAGATGAGATAGAAGATTTAATATTTAATAGATATTCATCTATACCTTCTCCCACATCCACATATATCGGCAACGCAGAAACTGTTGATGACTTTGTACAGAAATACATAGAGTACTTAATAACCACAGCGGATTGTGATTTTTCTGGTCTAAAAATAGTACTTGATTGTGCTAATGGGGCAGCTTACAGGGTTGCACCTGAGGTACTTGAGAGCTTGGGTGCTGAGGTAATTATAGTTAACAATCAAGCAGATGGAAACAAGATTAATTATAATTGTGGTTCAACACATCCGGAAATAATACAGCAATTGGTTCTAGAAGAAAAAGCGGATTTAGGTGTAGCACACGATGGTGATGCTGACCGGATTATTATGGTAGATGAAAAAGGTAATGTTATTGATGGTGATAAAATAATGTCAATCTGTGCCCTTGATCTAATAGAAAAAAATAAATTAAAAGGAAATACGCTGGTGACAACTGCATACAGTAATCTTGCCTTACGTGAAACCATTGAAAAAAAAGGTGCCAGAATTTCAATTACAAAAAATGGTGATAGATATGTGCTAAAAGAGATGATAGAAAATGGCTATAATTTAGGTGGTGAACAGTCCGGCCATATTATTTTCCTTGATTATAATAAGACTGGTGATGGTGTACTGACAGCTATACAGACGATTGCTATAGTTAAGCGTTCTGGTAAGAAAATAAGTGAATTGGCTGATGTTATGAGGGTTTGGCCCCAAAGACTAGCTAACGTCATTGTTAAAGGCAAAGATTGGGAAACTAATAGCGCCATACAAAATTCTATAAAGAATGCAGAGAAGGAATTAGGAGAAGATGGTCGTATATTTGTTAGGGCTTCAGGAACTGAGCCAGTTATAAGGGTTATGCTGGAAGGTAAAAATGAAGAATTATTAATAAGTTTGGAAAAAGAAATTGTTAAAATAATTGAAAAAGAGTTGAACTAATAAAAGCTTTATTTAGATGGAATTTATGGCCGCTGGAACCTTAGTACACTTATTGTAAAACTCGACGGCCCTTGTAAAATAGAGTTTTGGTATATCTGGTGAATATCGAAAAGAGTTATTCCAGTTATTGATAAAATAGTAAAAATGTTTAACATATTATTAATTCTATGATATAATATATTAGTATATTTCATAAATCTTTAAGGGGGTGGTCCATAAAAAATAAGAAATACAAAGCGCCAGTACTTGGATGTGGACGGAAGTACATCTGAGTTGACGAGGAGGGGGTTTATCGAGTGTTCGGCGGATACCTCCAGGTCTTCTCTATTAGGCCTCAAATCTAGTCTTCAAAACCTGTAAGTGATTATTGGTACAAAGGGACTAGCTAAATAGGGTAAAACTTAATAAACGGAGGTAATAAAATGTGCGGAATTGTTGGTTATGTGGGAGATAGAGATATTGCTTCTACACTATTGGAAGGTTTAAAGAAACTCGAGTACCGTGGATATGATTCTGCAGGTATAGCAGTAAGTATGAATGGTGAGATAGAAGTTCTCAAAAAAGCGGGTAAGTTGCAGGAACTTGAATTACTAGTTGAGGAAAGCCCTCCTGTCGGGAAGTATGGCATTGGTCATACCAGGTGGGCAACACACGGCAGTCCATCTAATCGTAATTCACACCCACATCAAGATTGTACTGGGAAATTTGTCGTTGTGCATAATGGAATTATTGAAAACTTTCAGGATTTAAAGGATAAACTCCATGATAAAGGACATGACTTTAAATCAGAGACAGACACTGAAGTAATTGCACATCTATTTGAAGATATCTATACTGGAGATATGAAGGAAACCATAATTAAAGTTATGGAGATTTTGGAAGGATCATATGCCTTAACTGTTCTTTCAAAGAAAGATCCAGAGAGAATTTATGCAATCCGACAGGATAGTCCTTTGATTATAGGTTTAGGCAATGAGGAAAATTTTATTGCTTCAGATATTCCTGCTTTTTTAAAGTATACAAGGGATTTCTATATTCTTAATGATGGCGAATTCGCTGAGATTAGTAAAGAAAATGTAAGCATTTATGATGATACAGGTAATAAACTTTCCAGGGATATTTTCAAAGTAGATTGGGATGCTGAGATGGCAGAGAAGAATGGTTTCGATCACTTTATGCTTAAAGAGATTCATGAACAGCCAGATGCACTGCGTCGAGTTTTGAGTAATCGTATAACTCCTGGGAAAATTAATTTAGATGAAATAGATTTAAGCTTGGAAGATATCACTAAATTTAATAAAATACAGATTATTGCATGTGGAACTGCATCTTATGCAGGTATGATCGGTAAATATGTAATCGAACAATTAAGCAGGGTAGCAGTAGACATTGATGTAGCTTCAGAGTTTCGTTATCGTAGCCCATTAATAGATGAAAAAACTTTAGTAATTGTAGTAAGTCAGTCTGGTGAGACTGCTGATACTCTGGCAGGGCTACGTCTTGCTCAAAAGATGGGAGCAAAGGTACTTGCCTTTACCAATGTAGTAGGAAGTACTATATCCCGGGAGGCTGATGAAGTGTTATATCTTCAAGCTGGCCCTGAGATAGCTGTTGCCTCTACAAAGGCGTATATTACAATGGTTGCTGCCTTCTATATCCTAGCTCTTTATTTAGCTCAGGCTAAGCAGACATTAAATGGAGATCAGTTAGATGAATATATTAGTGAAATACTGAAACTACCTGATCTGGCTTTAGAAACCATTGAAGTTTGTGAAGAGAAAATAAAAGGTAGGGCAAAGGCTTATCATTTACAAGAAGATGCATTTTTTATCGGCAGGAACACTGATTATGCCCTTGCTATGGAAGGGGCTTTGAAATTAAAGGAGATATCATATATTCATGCTGAAGCCTATCCTGCAGGGGAATTGAAACACGGTCCCCTTGCATTAATTGTTAAAGGGGTACCTGTAGTGGCAATCGCAACTAGAATGTCTTTATATGACAAGACATTAAGTAATATAAAAGAAGTCAAAGCCAGGGGAGCAGATGTAACTGCTATCGCTTTTACCGGTGAGACTGAAGTGGAGAAATCTGTAGATCATGTCTTATATATTCCGAGAATAGATGAGATATTTAGTGGAGTTTTAGCTATTATACCTCTACAATTATTGGCTTATTATACAGCATTAGAGAGGGGTTATGATGTAGATCAACCCCGTAATTTAGCTAAGAGTGTAACTGTTGAGTAGTTTAGTAAATTGGCGGTACTTATTTACATTGTAGAAGTCATAAAGGATAACCAAAAGATTAGGACCTGGGAGTTTTATTAACGCTGTTAAGATAAAACTATATAGACACTCTGATAAAAGTGGATTAAAACCATTTATGCTCAGAGTGTTTTTTTTGAATATTTAGCAAAACAAATGTTTACATAAACACCTAAATAATGATAGAATTATAATTGGTGATAAAATGGCAACTAGAGAAAAGAAAACAGAGATTAAAGTAGCAGTCCGAAATATTATAGAATTTGTTATGCGTTCAGGTGATTTAGAGAGCCACTTTATCGGTAGTAGTAGGGCAGTTGAGGGTACCAGAGCACATCAGAAGGTACAGAATTGTCATGATAAAGAAATATACCGCTCAGAAGTGGCTCTCTCTCATTCTATTGAATATGATAAATTCATCTTGACTATTAGCGGCCGGGCTGATGGTATTATAAATAATGAGGGTAATGTAATAGTTGATGAGATAAAATCTACAAATAAGAGTTTAGACAATATTGGTGAAGAACATAATCCCCTACACTGGGGTCAGGTAATGTTCTATGCCTATTTTTATGCCCTTGAATATGATCTTAAAGATATAGGTGTTCAGCTTACATATTTTCAGCTGGAAACAGAGGAGACAAAGGAATTTAATAAGAGATATTCTCTAGCTGAATTGGAAGACTTTTTTGAAGCAATAGTTAGCAAATATTTTTTTTGGGCTGGTTATAGTTATAGTTGGTATGAAAAAAGGAATAATTCAATAGAAAGACTAGAATTCCCATTTCCTTCTTATCGTAAAGGGCAGCGTGATTTAGCGGTATCTGTATATAAAACAATTATAGATAAACGAAAATTATATGTACAGGCACCTACAGGAATTGGCAAGACTATATCTACTGTCTTTCCGGCACTAAAAGGGATGAAAAAACAGAACCACGAGAAAATCTTTTATTTAACTGCTAAAACGGTAACTCGTCAGGTTGTGGAGGAAAATCTCCAGCTTTTGTATACACAAGATCTACAGTTTAAATCAATTACACTAACAGCTAAAGATAAAATATGTTTTCAGGAGGAATCTGATTGTAATCCAGCTATATGTCCATATGCCAGTGGACATTATAACAGGATAAATGAAGCATTAAAATCAATATTAACAAAAGAAGATCTTATTACAAGGGAAAAAGT
>JBDNGI010000182.1:0-5195 GCA_041689345.1 Halanaerobiales bacterium | reverse complement strand
AGATATGCTTCAATAAATTCATCAATATAACCATCCATTACTTTCTTGATATTACCCTCTTCCATATTAGTCCTATGATCTTTAATCATGTTATATGGATGGAAAACATATGAGCGTATTTGACTTCCCCAGGCTATCTCTTTATGTTCCCCTCTTAAATCATTAATCTTCTCTGCCTGTACTTCTTCCATTAACTCTATTATGCGGGATTTTAAGATTGTCATAGCCATTTTTTTATTCTTGTGCTGTGATCTTTCATTCTGGCACTGTACGACTAATCCTGTAGGGATATGTGTTATTCTTACAGCAGAATCAGTTTTATTTACATGTTGTCCACCAGCACCACTTGCACGGTATGTTTCTATCCTCAGATCACTAGTCTCTATATCTACTTCAACATCTTCATCTATTTCAGGCATAACATCAACAGAAGCAAATGAAGTATGTCTTCTTCCTGATGAATCAAAAGGCGAGATCCTAACTAAACGATGGACTCCCCTTTCACCTTTTAGATAGCCAAAAACATAATCACCTTCAATAAGCAAAGTAACACTCTTGATACCAGCCTCATCACCTACTATGAAATCAAGAGTCGTTACTTGATATCCATTAGTTTCTGCCCATCTGGTATACATACGCAGCAGCATCTCAGCCCAATCCTGGGATTCGGTACCACCTGCCCCGGGATGAATAGAAATGATAGCATTGTATGAATCATATTTGCCACTTAGCTTCAATTTAAATTCCATTTTATCTGCTTTTGACTCAATCTTTTCAATGCTTTCTTGATATTCTTCCCATAACAAAGAATCCTGACCCTCTTCTGCAGCCAGTTCCACTATTACTTCTAATTCTTCTAATTCATCACTCAAGCCTTCCAGAGACTTAATTCTATCTTTAAGCTGTTTTACTTTCTTGGAGTCCTTTTGGGCCCTTTCCTGATTATCCCAGAAACCCGGCTGAGCCATCTTTGTTTCCAGATCATCTTTAATTTCTAGCATATGACCTAAGTCAAAGTGCATCACTCAAATCATCTATTCTTTTCTTTAAGTTATCCAATATATCTTGGTAATTACTATCTACTGCCATAACTTTTCCTCCTAATTTTTTCACAGAGTAAACACTTTCATTAAATATACCTTAAATTAGCCAATTTATATTTTCCCCTTAGTGAAACATATATTCCTGAACGAAGTTAAGGCGCTGCCATTTGCGACGTAACTCGATGTACTAGTACTGGCCTCAACCATGCGTTTAAGATAGATGAGGGCAGTGCGTGAAGGATTATCTGTTGAATGCTTACCTTCCACAACACCTTTTATATTTTTTCCCACTTCCACAGGGACAGGGGTCATTTCTGCCAGGCTCGTCTGGCTTTATCACTGTTTGATGTTTCTTTTCATCCTGTTGTTGATTTGTAGTCATCTGTTTTCGTTCTAATTGTTCTTTATCTTTATGATATTGCAGATTACGTTGGGCTATCGGATCCATCCCTACGGAATCGCCCTTAACTTCTATGCGGAAAAGATTAACAATAATATCTTCCCTTATTGAACTGGTCATTTCATTAAACATATCATATGATTCGAATTTATAATCGGTCAAGGGGTCACGCTGACCGTATGCCCTAAGACCTATACCCTGACGAAGTTCATCCATATTGTCCAAATGACTCATCCATTTCCTATCAATAGTACGAAGTGCAATATACTTTGTCAGGTTTGTCATCATTTCTTGGCCTAGTTTTTCTTCCTTTTTTTGATAGGTTTCTTCTCCCGCTTTAAGCAGTCTTTTTATGAGTTCTTCTCGCTCAAACCCCTGCAAATCATCAACAGTAATTTCAGAACTTAAGTTATATTGTTCAAGATAATTTATTAAGCCTGTTAAATCCCAGTCATCTGGGTGAAGGTCTTTGGAAACATAAAGATTAATTATATCATCAATAGTTTTTTCAAACATACCTAAAATATTTTCTTTCAAGTCCTCTGAGAAGAGAACCTTTTTACGTTGGTCATAAATAATTTCTCTCTGTTTATTCATTATATTATCATACTGTAAAATATTTTTTCTTATATCAAAATTACGGCCTTCTACTGATTTCTGGGCCCTTTCTAGTGATTTAGTAATTAGAGAATGTTCAATTGGTTCACCTTCCTGCATTCCAATTTTATTTAAAAGACCACTAATATTATCAGATCCAAATAATCTAAGCAAGTCATCTTCAAGGGATACATAGAATTGAGATGTCCCCTGATCCCCTTGACGCCCGGAACGTCCCCGCAGCTGATTATCAATGCGGCGGCTTTCATGTCTTTCAGTACCTAGAACAAAAAGTCCACCTAATTCTTTTACTCCATCACCTAATACAATGTCAGTTCCTCTACCAGCCATATTAGTTGCAATTGTCACACTATTTTTCTGACCAGCATCTTTTATTATCTCTGCTTCTTTCTCATGTTTTTTCGCATTTAGGACATTATGAGCAATTCCTTTTCTTGTCAATCTACTGCTTAAGTCTTCGGATTTATCTATATCCACACTACCAACCAATACAGGCTGACCATTTTTATGCAATTTTTCAATAGTTTCAACAGCTGCATCAAATTTTTCTTCCTCATTAGCAAAGACTAAATCAGATTTATCATCACGAATCATCGGTTCATTTGTAGGTATTACAATTACATCCATACCATATATTTTCATAAATTCTTCTTCTTCTGTAGCTGCTGTACCGGTCATTCCAGAAAGCTTGTCATACATTCTAAAGAAGTTTTGATAGGTAATACTGGCAAATGTTTGACTTTCTTTCTTTACATCAACACCCTCTTTAGCTTCAATAGCTTGGTGCAGCCCTTCACTATAGCGGCGCCCTTCCATAACCCTGCCAGTAAACTCATCTACAATCTTAACTTCCCCATCTTTTACAATATAATCTTTGTCTTTTTTCATTAATGTATGTGCTCTCAAAGCCTGATTTACTTGATGAGTAAGTTGAAAGTGTTGATCATCATAGAGATTATCAACAGCAAGCATTTTCTCTACTCTATGAGCACCTTCTTCAGTCAAATGAGCCACATTACTTTTTTCATCTATTTCATAATCCTTATCTTTCACAAGATGTGGAATGATTCTATTAAATTTAGTATAATCCCTAGTTTTTTCCTGAACAGGCCCTGAAATAATAAGCGGGGTCCTGGCTTCATCAATTAAGATGCTATCTACTTCATCAAGAATAGCAAAATTTTGTTCACCCTGAACAACATCTTCAGGCTTAATAGCCATATTATCACGCAAATAGTCAAAACCAAACTCATTATTTGTTCCATAGGTTATATCAGCATGATAGGCCTTCTTTCTCTCTTCTGGAGTCATACCACTTAAGATAACACCAACAGATAAATCCAGAAAACGGTATATCTGACCCATCCACTCACTATCCCTTTCGGCCAGATAATCGTTTACAGTAATAACATGAACACCTTTTCCGCTCAGGGCATTTAGATACACTGGTAGTGTAGCTGCAAGAGTCTTACCTTCACCTGTTTTCATTTCAGCAATTCTACCTTGATGTAATGCTATACCTCCTAACAACTGAACATCATAATGACGAAATCCTGCCTCAGTCGACCTTTGAGCCGCTTCCCTGACAACGGCAAAAGCCTCTGGCAGCAAATCATCAAGTGTTTCACCTTCAGAATATCTTTTTTTAAACTCCACTGTCTTAACCTTTAATTCTTCATCTGATAACTGCTTCATAGCTGGTTCCAATGTATTTATCTCATCTACTATTGGTTGTAATTTTTCCAATTCCTTAGTATTAGGATCTTTAAATATCTTTTTGATAAACTTTAGCATATTACCACCCTTATTTATAATTTTATAAGTTATAAGCCCTATGTCAATATTCAAAAATCTCATCTTAATTCTTTGAAATTCCTTGAAAACAAATATTATCCAGTCATTCAAAAATGTCAGGGAGCTAAATTCCCTGACTATTATCTATACATTAATTGACTGTAGAATTTTTTGATTAATCTAATCATAATTATAACATTAAATGTAAAAAATCTCAACGGCAGAAATAGCAAGTTTAATCTATTCAAACATTTCAGGAGATTAGGCTATAATTTAAGTGTAAATAAAGAAAACCCCCTTTAAAAAGGAGGCTTCGATAGTTAATATATAGCTTTTTACATTATCAAATTCCTAACTATAGTAGATTTTTTCTGAGTTCTTCACCTGATTTATTGGATAAGTAAGCTAATGGTATATCAAATACGGTTTGAGCACCAGTCTTTCCTTCCTTATTTAAACGATAAACAGCCCTTGCATAGGCAAGTAATACACTTGACGTAAATTCTGGATTACTTTCTAATTTTAAGGAAAATTCGATTATCTGCTTGCTATCGCTTCCTGTTTTACCACTACGGATAACAAAACCACCATGAGGCATTTCTGAATGTTCCTCTTTCAGCTCATCTTCTGTAATAAAATTTACCCTTGTATCATAATCAGAAAAGTAATTAGGCATAGTTTTTATTTCTTCAACAATCTTTTCTTTATCTGCGCCATCTTCAGCTACAACATAACATTCACGTAAATGTTTATCCCGGGTTGTAAACTCAGGGTTTTCACCAGTTCTAACCCGCTCTATAGCCTCATCTACAGGAATCGTATACTGAATAGCATTTGCTACACCATCTATTCTCCTGATAGCATCAGAATGTCCTTGGCTAACTCCACGCCCCCAGAATGTATAGTCATTACCATCTGGTAATATTGCTTCTGATAACATCCTATTCATTGAAAACAAACCCGGGTCCCATCCAATACAAATAGCACTTGTTTTACCATTTGTCTTTGCTATTTTATCCATTTCAGCAAAGTATTCCGGGATTTTAGCATGTGTGTCGAAACTATCAACAGTATTAAACAGTTTTGCAAACTTGGGGCCTTGAACAGGTAAATCTGTGGCTGATCCACCACATAAAAGTAGTACATCAATTTCGTCAACATAGTTTTCAGCCTCATCCACATTAAGAACCTTGACTTTCTCATCAGCCAACTTTAGTTGATCTGCTGGTCTTCTACTAAAGACTGCTACTAATTCTATATCAGAATTTTGTTTAACTGCTGTTTCTACACCTTTTCCTAAATTTCCATACCCTACAATTCCAACCCTTATTTTTCCCATT